>WFPK01000040.1 GCA_015487555.1 Phycisphaerales bacterium | reverse complement strand
GTCCTGCATCTGGCGTTTGGTCGCGTAGTCTTTGAGGATGTGCTCGAAGTGGAGCTTGGTGTACCCATAGGGCGAAGTGGGGGATTGGGGGCAATGTTCGGGGACGGGGATCATGTCCGCGGGCGGATCGCCATAGGTTGCGCAGGAGGAGGAGAAGATGAATCGTTTGATGCCCCTGCCGCCATGGGCACTGTCGCAGGCGTCGAGGAGCCCGATGCCCGAGCCGATGTTGTTGCGGTAGTACCACAATGGGTCCTCGACCGATTCACCGACATAGGCGAGTGCTCCAAAGTGCATCACGGTGTCGAGCTCATGGGTGTTGAGGGTATCGAGGACAGCCTTCGTATCGCCCAGATCGGCATGGACGAAGTTGAACGAGTCTGGGTGGGCCGATTTGAGCATATCCATCGGCTCGCGGTGCCCGCGATGGAGCGAATCGAGGCTGACGACTTTGTGCCCGTCTTTGAGGAGTCTCTGGCAGGCGTGGGAACCGATGTACCCGGCGCCGCCGGTGACGAGAATGTGCATGATGTGCTCCATGTTTGCCCAGTTGTCGGCGAGTTCGTACGGATTCTACAGCAATGGATTGCCGATGGTTCACGAAAGTGGCCGATGAACTGAACGCGGAGCGCTTAAAATCCATACAATGAGTATCCCAGCCCCCATTGCACAAGGAGCATTGATGGCCGATTCGTTCACATCTGATTTTAAACGCTTTTTTTCACGCGGGTTAGCGATTTTGCTACCCACTGCGGTGACGCTCTGGTTACTCTGGCAGGCATTCGGATTTGTCTACAACAATGTCGCCCAGCCGATCAATCGTGCGACCCGATTTGCGGTGATCTGGGTGGTGCCCAAGGTGATGGATGAGGACAAGCTGCCCGAGTGGTTCCAGGTGACGGATCAGCGTGTGCTTGAGACCCGGGTAAGCCGGGAGATTCGGACGACGGTTTCGGATGAATCGGTGCGTTGGGATCTCCGCCGGGAGTATTTGGCCAAGTTCTGGAAAGACCACCCATATCTCAATCTCACCGGGTTGTTCATCGCGATCATGCTGATTTACCTTGCCGGGGTGTTGCTGGGCAACATCATGGGCAAATCGGTCTATGCCCGGGTCGAACGGCTCATCACCCGCATCCCGGGGTTCAAACAGGTCTATCCGCATGTCAAACAAGTGATCGACATGATTATGGGTGATAACAAGCTCGCCTTCAGTAAGGTCGTGATTGTTGAATATCCCAGTGCCGGGATCTGGACGGTCGGGTTCTTGACGGGCAACTCGCTGCGTGAGATCGACAAACTCGCAGGCGATACGGTGGTGTCAGTCTTCATCCCCACCTCGCCAACGCCGTTCACTGGGTTCACGATCAACCTGCCTAAAGAGAAGGTGATCGAGGTTGCGATGTCGATCGAGGAGGCGTTGCGATTCGTGATTACCGCAGGCGTGTTAGCGCCGGGTACGATTTCCAATGACCCGGCAATCACCGAAATCGCCGAGTTGGATGCTGCCGAGTCAAAGCCTGAGCCTGAGAAGAACACTTGAGGGGCTAGAGGGCTTTGAAGCTCGAATCCTCTGTCGTATCAGAAATCATCAAGCATCCCCGGGGGGGTAGACGATACCCTCTCCATGTCCCAGACACCTTCCATCATGGGTCGGCCTCGTGTTGTGTTCGCGACCGGGTGCGGACGCAGCGGGACGACCGCAATGCGATCGGCGCTCACAGCACACCCGGAGCTTCTCAGCACAGGTGCCGAGGACAATATCGTCGGCGACCTGCTCGAGGCCTGCGATCTCAATGCGACAGTGAAGAGCCGACGATTTGCCATGCAAGTGAGCGAGGAAACCCACGAAGCGCTCTTTGCCCAGCTGATGCTCGATCTTGTCTTTCCTGATCTCGATCGTATTGGCAAAGACCGGCGTCTGATGATATCGACCTGGTTGACGCCACAGAGCGCCCAGCGGGCGACTAAGTTGTTTCCAGGTGCACAGTTCGTGCTCATTGTGCGTGATGGGGTCGCTACGGTTGAATCAAGATTGGCCCATCACACTTTCGGCCAGCAGACATTCGAGGCGCAGTGCGAGAAATGGGCAAGCTGGGGCATGCTCTCTGCTTGGGCCCAGGATCGGGCGGACTGCCTGATCATTCGGCACGAGCACCTCATTGCCGATCCGGGTGCCACGATTGCTTGTGTCATGGATTTTCTCAGGCTGCCCCAGAGCTCGGCCCCCGCTGCGACACTTCGCACGCAACGGTTTCATCCCACGCCACAGGCCCAGCGTCCACGATGGCAGACCTGGACCGATGCCGATTGTGAAACCTTTGAGCGAATCTGCTCCCCGACGATGCACGCATTGGGCTATCCCATACCCTGGCAGATGGCGAGTGCGGCCGATTCTTGATGGATTGGTGCTTTGAGAGCGCCTTGGTCATCTGGGGAAAAGGGAGTGGGGAAGGGATGCGCGGAGTCGCCCAAGCCATAAAAACAAGCCATAAAAAGACCATACGAAGCGGGTCTGTTCATAGACCGACCCTTCTCGTATGGGAATATCTTCGAGCGGAAAATCAATGGGCCCGGACAGACTTGAACTGTCGACCTCACCGTTATCAGCGGTGCGCTCTACCAACTGAGCTACGGGCCCTTCGGGTCACGAGTATAGCCCCCGTATTGACGATCTTCGACGTCCATCGACAATCGCCTGCGCAAGATTTGGACGGATTTGGTATCTTTTTGGGAAAGAATCATGCACACACCCGGGTTTCTCCGTTGAGAAGCATGAAATCTGCTTCAAACAGAGCAATCCCGAGCAAAGATTCTACAATACACGAGCGATCAGTCTGGTTTTTCAACACGACCACCGAGCCAGTTTCCAAGGAGCTGCCATGATCAGAACCGATATCGACTACAACAACATCATCGATGGCGACGATGCCAAACGGGCCCAGAAGGCAGCCGACGACTCGGCGGGGTTGGATCACACCAAAATCGATGCTGAGACCTTCTATGTCACCCAGCACTACGATCGGTACACCGAAGAAAACCATCGTGTCTGGAAGACCATGTGGGAGAAGCGCTGGTCGGTGCTTGAAGAGCAGGCCTCGAACACCTACCTCACCGGGCTGCGCGCCATTCGGCTGACCCCCGATCGTGTGCCGTTGCTCTTTGGAGAGGTGGACGATCCCTTCGAGCCCGGACGCAAGATCAAAGGCATCAACGAGTACCTCAAAGAGCTCACCGGGTGGCAATCCCGAGGCGTCCCCGGATACCTCCCCCCCAAAGCATTCTTCTGCTGCCTCTCGCGGCGAGAGTTCCCATCGACGGTCATCATCCGCCCCGAAGAAAAAATCGACTACCTCCCCGAACCCGATATCTTCCACGATGTCTTCGGGCATGTGCCCCTCCACGCCGATCCTGTCTTCGCCGACTTCCTCCAGACCTACGGCAAGGCCGCCCTGCTCGCGGGTCCAGAACACGAAGAAGCACTCGCCCGGCTGTTCTGGTTTACCGTTGAGTTCGGGCTGATCTCGGAGGACAACCGCCTGAAAATCTATGGCTCGGGCACGATTTCTTCGCATGCCGAGTCTGAATACGCCCTCAATGCCAAAGAGGGCACGGGCGCGGGCAAGATTCAACGCCGAAAGTTTGATCTTCAGCAGGTGATCGACACCCCCTTCGAGATCGACCATTTCCAGGACATCGTGTATGTGCTCGATAGTTTCGAGCAGCTTCGCGATGCGATGACGGAGTATGCCAATCGAGTTTTAGAAGATGCCGACACGCCTGCAGGCGCGTGATCGGGTGCCCGTGATGCGGGCAAAGGAAAGGAAAGAGCTATGCAAGCAAATGAAGGTGGCGCAGATCGCGCTACACGAGTCGTCGTCGGGATCATCGCTTTGATCGTGGCCTTTGTCGTGCTCGATGCGATGGCGGGTGCCATCCTCGGAATCGTCGTTGCGGTGGTGGGCGGGATTATGGTCCTGACCGGATTCTGCGGGTTCTGCCCGGCCTATAAGATCGTCGGATTGAGCACCTGCAAGAAAAAATCCTGCTGCGGGTGCGGCACGGGGTCGTGCAAGAGCGAAGCCGAAACCGAGTAGTTCGATTTCGGTGGCCCGGTTCGGTGAGCTGGGTCTGATTTCGGTGGCCCGGCTCGCCGAGCCGGGGCTTCATGATTTCGAAATCAACCTCAAAGAACCCGGCTCGGCGAGCCGGGCCACCAACGCATCATGAACGAATCCGATCTCCACACCCATATCTACGCCCGTTCGACCAACCTCATCGCCGGGGGCTCCAACCAAATCATCGTCGGGCCAGGCGATGATTGTGCCGTGATCCGATCGGCAACTGGTGAGCGGTCGTTGCTCACCGTCGATCAACTCGTCGAAGGCAGGCATTTTACTTCAGATACAGACATTGATCTCATCGCCCGCAAAGCCATCGCGCGATCGGTGTCTGACATTGCCGCGATGGGCGGCGTCCCGAGCTGGGCACTCGCAGCCGGGGTTTTACCCAAAGACGACCCCCACAGCAACGAACTCTTCGACGCGCTGCACAAATGGGCACAGCACTGGCGCTGCCCACTCATCGGCGGCGACATCGCAACCCACGCCTCGCCCAATCATCCCCTCACCCTGACGATCACCATCGGCGGGACAATGGATTCAGGCTCCAACCCCGTCCTGCGAAGCACTGCCCAACCCGGCGATCTGCTCTATGTCACCGGGCCGCTCGGCGATTCATTCAAGAGCGATCATCACCTCACCTTCGAACCTCGCATTGCAGCGGGACAGTGGGCTGCGAAGAACAATGCCCACGCGATGATGGATATTTCTGACGGGCTCGGGCGCGACTGCGATCGTATCGCCAAAGCATCAGGAGTTTGCATCGAGATCGACGCAGCGAAGGTGCCGATGAATCCCGGGTGCAAAGACTGGCAGCAAGCGGTGAGCGAAGGCGAGGACTACGAACTGCTTATCGCACTCGAACCAAACGCTTCAATCGCCAACGCACCAATGCAACTCCTCGGCCCCATCGGCACTGTTCGATCATGCAACCCCAACGAGAAACCCGGATCAACCATTGTCGATCCGGGCGGGAATGTGCATGACGCAGATCAACATGGGTGGGAGCACTGATCTTCCCGGTGGCCCGGCTCGCCGAGCCGGGTCTTGATGATTACAGATTCAGCCTCAAAGAACCCGGCTCGGCGAGCCGGGCCACCGGGGACTACTTCCGTTTCCCTTTGCCCTTTTTCTTTTGTCCGGGTCCAGCTTTGCCCTTGGCATCACGCCGGTAATCTGTTTTGCCCTTATCGCGTGATTTCGACTTTCGGCTGCGTCGTTGCCCGCCGGGCGTCTTCTTGAACCCGGCGCCTTCGGTCTCGCCGAGCCCGCCGAAGGTGTCGCCGCCGAGGGTGAGCTTGGCAGCCGGCCCTTTGCGTTTGCCTGCTGCGCGTCGATCGCCGTCGGCGATGGTCAAATCCATCCGGCGGGTTTGCAGATCGACATTGGCGACCATAACGGTCAACCGATCGCCGATCGAGTAGCTTCGCCCGGAATGGATATCGACCATCGCCCCGGTGCGATCATCGATCTTCCAGGTCGGCGGGCGCTTGGAGCGGGTGGTGTCGCCGATGAGGTCTTTCTTGGCGATCATGCCGTCAGCGAGGTACTTCTCGATCTGGACATAGATGCCCTTGGGCGAGATGCCGGTGACGCAGGCTTCGAACTCTTCGCCGATGTGCTCGACCATGAGTTGAAGTACCAGGAACGCCCGCAGCTCGCGCTCGGCATTGGCTGCGTTGACCTCGGTGTTCGAGCAGTGGTTGCCGATCTCGGCGAGTTCATCTCGGCTTGGGCAGTATGGATCATCGCGCAGCTCGCGTCCGAGTGCTTTCTTTTCAGCGTCGGTTTTGGGGCGGTTGTCGCCATTGTTTGTGCGTTTGAGATAGGCATACATTGCGCGATGAAGCGTCAGGTCTGGGTAGCGCCGGATCGGCGAGGTGAAGTGGGCGTAGGCGTGCGATGCCAGCGCATAGTGCCCGATGAGCGCAGGCGAATAGACCGCCTTGGTCATCGTGCGCAAGACCGCCGTATGCACCGCCCGCGAGGCCGGTGTGCCTGCCGTTGTGTCGAGCAGTGCTTGGAGCTCTTCGCGCGTGGGTGATTTGGGAATCGTGAACCCCGCGACCTTGGCCGTTTTACGCAGATCATCCACATCGCCGGGCGTGGGCTCGGGGTGGGTTCTTCGCAAGATCGGCACATCGAGTTGCTCGAAGAGCACCGCCATCGACTCGTTGGCTTCGACCATGAACATCTCGATGAGCGTGTGCGTGAAGGCGTCGTCTTCTTTTTGGGCGTCGATGACCTTGCCGTCATCGTCGAAGATCAGGTCAACCTCAGGCAGATCGAGATGAATCATCCCGGCCTTATGGCGACGCGCCTGGATCAAACGAGAGAGCGTCTCCATGTTCTTGACCGCTTCGATCAACTCCTCAGTATGAGGCGTGTCCGTCTTGGCATGGGCTTTGGCCTCTTCGAGATCGCCGTCAATGAGCGCCTGGGCTTCGAGATAGGTCATCCGCTTGCGCGATTTGATCAGCGACTGGCACACGCCCCGCCCGACGACATTGCCCATCCGGTCATACCGGATGATCGCCGTCTTGGCATAGCGCAGCACACCCTCTTGCAGCGAGCAAATGCCGTTCGAGAGCACCTCGGGCAGCATCGGGATCACCAATCTCGGCAGATAGACCGAGTTGCCCCGTTCCTTGGCTTCGAGATCCAACGGCGAGCCCGGCTCGATATAGTGCGCCACATCGGCGATATGAATCCCAAGCTCCCACCCGCCATTATCGAGCCTCTTGAGCGAGATCGCATCGTCATAGTCCTTGGCGTCCGGCGGGTCGATCGTCGTGATGAACTCATCAGTGAGATCACGGCGCATATCGAGCGCACCGATCCCCTGCGCTTCATACAACGCCATCTCCTCATCAAACCGGCGCGTCGCCTCGCGGGCTTGCTCGACACACGCTTGGGGGAACTCATTGCTCGGCAGCGAGTACGCCGCGATGACCGCCTGCGTCTCGACATCGGGCTCGCCCGCCTCGCCGAGCACCTTGGTGACGACACCCTTGGCCAAGCGTCCGTTTTCTGGATATTCGATGATCTCGATGACGACCTTGTCGCCGTTTTTGACATTTTTTGATTCGGCATCACGGATGACGATCGGCTCGGTGAGCTCGCGTCCATCGGGATAGACGATCCATCTGCCGTCGCGTTTTTCGATCTCGCCGGTGAACTGGGCGCGTTTGCGCGCGATGATCTCGAGCACCTCGCCGGCATACTGCCGCTCCATCGTGCCCAGCCGATGCTCGCGGCGTTGATCGCGCTCGAAGTAGACCCGAACCGTATCGCCGGTCAACGCCCCGCCGGTATACTGAGGCGGGATGAAAATATCACTCCCGTGCTTGGCCTGGGCAGGGATGACAAACCCGACCCCCGAAGCGGTGCCTCGGAACTGCCCGATGAGCTCGCCTTCGTCTGGATGGAACGGCAGCTGAATCTTCCCGGTTTCGGAAAGATCAATCACGCCTTCTTCTGCGAGCTCACGCACCGCGATGCCAAACTCCTTGACATCGTCGATGTTGAGCTCCTTGGCGACCAGCGGGATCGGCTTGGGGATGTAGGTATCGTGCGAAATGTGGGAGACCAACCGGTCCCGGAATCGTCCTGGCATAGAAATCCTGTCCTTTGGGTGTGTTCTGTTGGCGTATCGTAGCGTCTCTCCCCCCGGTGGCCCGGCTCGCCGAGCCGGGTTCTTCATGCTCTGGTATGGATCACAGAAAGACCCGGCTCGGCGAGCCGGGGCACCGGGGATATCATCCCCTATGCCCATCTCGGCCAAAGAGCTCTGTTTTCGATATTCCAAAGGGCCCATTGTCCTCGATCGCATCTCCTGCACCATCGCTTCGGGCTCGATTACCGCGATCGTTGGGCCCAATGGCTCGGGCAAATCCACCCTCATTCGGCTCCTCGCCGGGCTCCGCACACCCGAATCGGGCACCGTCACCCTCGATGATCGTGAGATCCAATCCATCGCGCACGCCGATCGCGCCCGATCCATCGCCTTCATCGAGCAACGCCCCAATCTCGCGTTCGACTTCGCCACCCGCCGGGTGGTCGAGTTTGGGATCCACGCCCAAGCTCCAGACGCACGCCGTGTCGATGATGCCCTCGAGCGCTTCGAACTCGCCGACATCGCCTCCAAACCCTATGGCCACCTGAGCGTGGGACAACAACAACGCACCTCGATCGCCCGGGCATGGGTGCAAGTTGCCCACAACCCCTCGGGCTATCTGCTGGCGGACGAACCATGCTCGGCGATGGATCCCAAGCACACCCAATCGACGATGGCCGAGTTGAAATCACTCGCCGAGTCGGGGATCGGGGTGGGGGTGGTGGTCCATGACCTGACCAGCGCTGCCCGATGGGCCGATCATGCGATCGTGCTCGATCCGCAGGGGCAGATCGCCAAGCAAGGGTCAGCCGATGCCGTACTGACCGATTCGGTGCTCTCGGCGGTCTTCGAGGTTCAGATCCGCAGGTATCAGCTCGATTCGGGGTGCCCGGTGCTGATTCCAGACGACGATTTGAACGATTCTCACACACCTCCGCCTGCCTGAGCCGATATACTCTCTTCGTGCTTCAGCAGATACTCAACTTTGTGCTCGCCAACGCGTGGATCCTCATCATCGTCCTCGGCGGGCTCTTCAATGTCGCTGTGCGCATCGCTCAAAAAGCCAAAGAGCAACGCGCCCGGCGCGATGCCCTCAATGAGATGGCCCGACGCAAGCAAGAAGCCCTGCGGACGGGACGCAGCATCCCAGAATCAGCATCGCCGTCTGCATCGCCGTCTGCATCGCCGTCTGCATCGCCGCTTGCATCGTCGGTACCAGCGCAGGACGCCAAAGCCCAGCGACGCGAACGGATCGAAGCGCTCCGCCAGGAACGCATGGAACAGCTCCGCGCTTTGCGCGAAAAACGCGCAGGCTCGTCAGCCCGTTCCGGGCAGGCAACCGCCTCACCTTCGAGTGTTTCGCAGAACCACCCCAACATGCCGCCGATCCCGGTGCAGGCTCGCCCGCAGCAACCGCAATCATCAACACATCACCAGCAACAACCTCAGCAACCCCGGCAACGACAGCCCCAACAGCGACTCCAACCCCAACAGCGGGTTGCTCCGCCTCAGCGTCGGCAGGTTGTTGCCACTTCGCAACCTGCCCAAAGCACCCGCAGAAGACCAGCTCAGGCTCAGCAGCAAGAGCCCCGGGCTCAACAAGCTGCGCGTCAACCCAAAGACCGCTCAGCAGGCCACATCGAAACCATCCGAAGCGCTTCTAAATCCGCCCGCCCTCACCTCTCCAAACCCCAAGCAATCAAGACGAGCGCATCGCCCCGCGAGATGCTTCGTTCGCGCTCTTCGATTCGCCAGGCGATGGTTTTGCGTGAAATCCTCGACACCCCGGTTGGGCTGCGGGACCAGGACATCGCTTCGGGATCGCTTTTTTCCTGACGCTTTTTTCTCGACACATGCTTATTTGAGTTGCGCCGCCGTGCTCCCCCTTTTTTTTGGGGGGGGGTCGGCAAGGGGTCGGTCTGTGCGAGAACGCATCGCAGCTCCAGGTTCGGCTGTTTTCTTCACACAGCCTGCTTCCCCCACAGGTTACTTCCCCACACAGAAGGTCGCAAAGACCCGCCCGAGTACATCATCGGGGGAGATTTCGCCGACGAGCTCGCCCAAGGCATCGAGGGCTGAGCGCAGTCCGATCGCGATCAGCTCGGGCGCTTCGATGATCCGTTTCTGAGGCTCGATCCGGGCACGGGCAGATTCAATCCCCTCAGAAGCATCCAAAAGCGATCGGCGATGACGAGGCACAAACACCCCGACGCCCGAGCCAGTACGGCCCGTTGTCGCATCGGCGATCGCTCGGCGGAGTGAGCCCAAAGCGGTGCCGTCGAGGACGCAAACCGCAAGCCCATCAACCCGTCCTTGCGGTACAGGCAGATCAGATTTGGTACGCACACGAACGATCGGTATCCCCGAAGGTATCGGAATGTCCGAAGCTTCAAACTGCCCCTCAGGATCGCACCACACCATAACCGCTGCCTCCCTGATGATCTCCTTGGCCCGCTGTTGGGCACTGGCATCAATCGCATCGAGTGCGATCTCATCGAGCCCGGCCAGGTCGATCAGCTCTACCGTTTCTGCGCCCGGAACATGCTTTGAGAGGTCCAGAGATTCCGTGATGGCATCGCGGGTGGTGCCTGCGTGTGGGGATACCGCTGCGCGATGGATTCCTAGGAGCGCATTGAACAACGAGCTTTTGCCCGCGTTGGGCTTGCCGACCAAAACAACCCGCGGGCGATGCGTATGGACTCGATCGCCATGCACGCTTCCGATCTGGTCGAGGATTTGGGTCTGCAAGGCGACAAGCCGGGTGTCGAGCTCGACGGGGGCAATGGGGACGACATCCTCCTGATCCGAAAAATCGACCCCGGCTTCGACCAATGCCAAGAGGGTGGCGAGCTCTTGGGCCCATGCGTTGCATTGGTGCCCATAGGACCCATCGAGCAACGCCTCGGCAGCCTTCAAAGCCTCGCCGTGCTCGGCAGCAATCCGCAGCGCGATTCCCTCAGCCTGCTGAAGTGTAATCCTGTGATTGAGATACGCCCGGGCGCTGAACTCGCCGGGGTGGGCAAGGGTGATGGATCCCTCAGCGAACACCCGGTCGAGCACCCGCCCAGCGAGGGTCGGATTGCCGGGCAAGAGCAGCTCGATGGTGTCCTCGCCGGTGTAGCTCGCGGGGTTTGGATACCACAAGAGCCGCATCGGCAGCGATTTCCCATCGCCGAGATCACACCGGGCAACATACACCCCGCGGGCACGCAGATCGACACCAAACAACTTGTGCGCACAAGCACGGGCATCGGGCCCCGAGATACGGATCATCGCCCGTGGCGAAATCCCCGGAGCCGAGCACGAAGCGGCGATGGTTGAACCTGTGGGCACAGCCGGACCTCCATCTTCATCATTCGCTACATCTTCCCGCGTCGGCTGTTCTTCGAGGCCGGGTTGATTTGTCCCGGGCCTTTCTCTTTGAGCTGTTTCTGTGCTTCCGCCGCTTCGGTCATGCGTTGGAGGAACCCTGGTCCTTTGTCTTTCTTGGCTGCGCGGATATTCTCGATTTCGAGCATTCCATGCTTCTCCATATGGGCACGGATCCACTTATTCTCGACGATCCCCAGCGCTGAGTTGGTGATGAAGTAGAGCGCCAACCCTGAGGGAGCTGCGTACATCATCACCGGGAACAAGATCACCATCATGACCTTCATCATCTTTTGCTGTGATTCCTGCTCGGGGGTCAGGGTTGCCTGGGTTGGGGGGGTGAGGTATTTCTGATGGAGATAGAATACCACGCCCAGGAGCAAGGGGAGGATATTGATCGAATCGACCTTGCCCCACATGGCGATGCTAAAGTGCATCGACGCGGGCAGTGGGATGGCGCCGTCGGGCGCGGAGAGGTCATTCATGAACTGCCAGTTGAGCACATCCTGGAACACGCCATAGAACGCGGGTTCGTGGCGGAGCTCGGTGGCAAAGAAGAGCACCGCATAGAGCGCGATCCATACCGGTGATTGAAGGAACATTGGCAGGCACCCGAGCAACCCCGCCGGCGAAATCCCCTCCTCTTTCCAAAGTTTGGCCATCTCGGCCTGTTGCTTTTTGGAATCGTTCTTGTATTTCTCTTTGATGAGTTTCTGCTTGGGCGCCATCGCCTGCATCTGGACGCTAAAGCGTTGGACGCGAATCTGCGACCATCTTGTCACCGGGTGGAGGCACCCACGCACCACCACCACCAGAAGCAAGATCGACACCGCCCAGTCACCCACAATCGAGTGGAAGGTTCGCAGCACACCGATCAAGATATCGGTCAACCAGCTAAAGGTACACGGAGCGCAGATGCCGCCGAGATTCGACACGACCATCTCAGGCATATTGAGCGATGCGATCTCAGGCTCGGCGTTCATAATCAACCGGTTGCGCGGGCCGGCGTACACACCGAGCGTATTGGACGCCGACTCACCAGGAGCAATCTGATACTCATTGCCCGTCAAAAGCAGAACCTGAACCGCATCGGGTGGCGAGGCATAGGTATCGAGCACCACGCGTTCGATCATAGTGAACCCAGTGAGGAGCTTGTCTTCGGGGGATTGAACCGCCAGGGGATCAAACTTGGGGTGCATCGCAACGACAAAGTACCGATCGGTCAGCGCCAGCCAAGACAAACGCTGGGCCCCTTCGAGCAGATCATCGTTGGGCCAAACAAGCATCCGAGTCGGGTAGGCCTTGCCATATTGTGCAGCGATTTTCTTGCCCAGAAGCTTATTGCGGCTCTTGAGTTTGTCATCGACCGTCACCGTCATCGAGGTGCCCTGTTGCTCGGCGGGCAACAGATATCCATACCGAACTCGCCGACGATCGCCACCATAGGACGATCCGGCCTTGGGCATGTCAATCGCACCCGTCGAGATCAGGCGTGCCTGGATCGGTTCGGTGCTCAGATTCTCGATCGTCTCATCAAGATAAAACCCGTGCTGCGCGTTGGGCTTGAGTGTGAATCGGCGTTCGATGCGGACTGCCGGATCGCCCATCGCGTCGTCGATGAAGGCTTCGAATACTCCGGGTGAAACTTCGTTCCAGATCGGGTATGTCCATCCGGAGAGGTCGATCTTTGTGCCATTGATCTCGGCGGCGAAGGCTGCGAAGGGCACCGCGAAGTAGGTCGTGCCCGCCTGCTGATACTTGGCCTGAAGCGTCACATGCACCTTGAGCGCCACCGTCTCGAAATCATCGGGGAGCTTGAGCGATTCAACCCCAGCGCCCAAAGGCGAGAATGTCAGCGCGATCCTCTGATCCAGATTATCAAGATCACCCAGCGGGCGATACCCCTCAGACGAGGGCTCGGCGGGACGAACGACATAAGGCGAGTCGGCTACGGGCTCGGAGACCGAATCCGCAGGCGAAACAGATGCAGGCGAAACAGATGGGGCGTCTTGCATAAACGACACCGGGATCATCGCAGTGCCCAAGGGCGTTTCGACAAAGCGCAGCATCGTCATCATCAGAGCCAGCACACAAACAAATGCACCAAAGCTCCAAAGAAACACTCGGGCGTGGCGAAATATGGAGAGAGGCGGTGCGTTCATGCGGCGAGATTCCAGCGTGTGTATTGAGAACTCAGAATAAACAAAATCAACAGAGAAAACAGATCGGGCTGCGTACCAAAGCAGCCACAGGTCTTCATACTACCGACCTTCATAGAGCCGATCGCCAAGGTAGTCATTGAGATCGGGAATCGCCTTGATTTTGTCAGCCGTCTCTTTGATGTCATACTCAACCCGGCAGAACTCGACTTGTCCAGGGGACAAAACGACATAGCTCGCCTTGGGATTCATATCCCGAGGCTGACCGACCGACCCCACATTAATCACCGCCTTCTCGTCGGCAATAAACCTGAACACCGGCTCGTCGCCGATCTCCGAAGGCGGGTAAAAATCAGGCTCGTTGGAAAACACCCCGGGCACATGGGTATGCCCGACCAGGGCGATCTGGTCGACACGGTCAAAGATCGCGTCCATCTTGTCAGGGGCATCATTGACATCATCGGGGAAAATATATTCATTGATCGGCCTGCGAGGCGAAGCATGCACCGCCAGGATCGGGGTCTGATCCCCACAGAGGTCTTCGACCGCACGCACACGAAGCGAGCCGAGGAACGCATAGCGATGGGCCCGTTTGGCGTCATCGGGTTCGGCGTCGAACTGCTCGCGTGTCCAATAGGCAGCGTCCTCAGCGACCTTGTTGAAGTTGGTCGGCTCATAGAGCACCCCAAAGTCATGGTTGCCCATCAAGGTCCATTGGCAGTGTTCTTGAACGAGATCGACACACTGGAGGGGCTCGGGACCATAACCGACAATGTCACCGAGGCAGACAATTTGTTGGATTCCTCGAGATTTGATGTCGGCGAGGACACTTCGCAGGGCGGCAGCGTTGCCGTGGATATCACTGATGACAGCTGTGGGCACGACGGATCTCTCGGGAGGATAAGGATTTGCAGAATCCGCTTATCTGGGCGAATCCAGTCAGGCGTCAACTGTAGATGCACCGCCCCCGATGGGCAATCCCTTCTTTGGAGATCCGCAACCTCGATTTCTCTTTCCGATTCGCGGGTGGGTATGATGAGATGGGCCAAGATGGCCGATGAAATAAACGGATATCCGGGCCCCCGATACAGTCTCAGGGGGCAGAAACACCGGTTCCTTCGACTGTAGACGCATGTCAGGGAAAGACTTATGGCTTCAGCATCAGTAAGTTATCAACGAACCCGCGAGATGACCATCGACGAGCTTTTGCTCGAAAATCGGATCGTTTTCCTCGTCGGAGAGATCAATCACGCCTCGGCTTCACGGGTGATGATGCAGATGCTCTATCTGGAGAATCAGCGTCGAAATCAGGAAATCAACTTTTATATCAACTGCCCCGGAGGCGTCGTGGACGACACGCTCGCCCTCTATGACACCATGCGCTTCCTGAGTTCACCCATTGCAACCTACTGCATCGGGCGGGCGTACTCGGGTGGATCGGTGCTGCTCACTGCAGGAACCGAGGGTCGGCGGTTCATCTTGCCCCATGCCAAGGTCATGATCCATCAGCCTTATGGCGGGATCACCGGGCAGGCAGAGGACATCCGGCTCCAGGCCGAGCAGATCATCAAGACCAAGCAGACCCTCATCGACATCCTCGCCAAACACACCGGGCAAGATCCCGAGAAGGTCCGCGAGGATTCCGAGCGCGATATGTTCTTCGATGCTCAAGAAGCCAAGGCGTACGGGTTGGTCGACGAGGTGCTGACCGAGCCACCCAAGGAATCCAAAGGGCTGATCGGCTGAGATCGGCTGAGGGTTTGACCCATGACCTGCTGTTGATTTGACTCATCAATACCCACACCACCAAAGAAGGTGACACGATATGACCAACCCAAGTGCACATCTCGTTCCGATCGTGATCGAGCAGTCCGGCCGAGGCGAACGCTCGTACGACATTTTCTCGCGTCTGCTCAAAGACCGCATCATCTTCGTCACCGGCGGCATCATGGACGAAATGGCCAACCTCATCGTTGCCCAGCTCCTCTTCCTCGCCAACGAAGACGCCAAAGCCGACATCCACCTCTATGTCAACTCCCCGGGTGGGTCGGTCACCGCGGGGCTCGGCATCGTCGACACGATGAAGTTCATCAAACCCGACATCTGCACCTACATCATCGGCCAAGCCGCCTCGATGGGCTCGGTGATCGCATGCTCGGGGACCAAGGGAAAACGCTACGCGCTCAAGAACGCCCGCAACCTCATGCACCAGCCTTTGCTCTCGGGCGTGATGGAAGGACAGGCGACGGATCTCGAAATCGAAGCCAAGGAAATGCTCCGCCTGCGCGATCGGTTGTACCAGATTTATTCCGATGCAACCGGACAGGATCAGGATAAAATCAAGAACGACTGCGATCGCAACCTCTGGCTCGATGACCAGGAAATGATCGGCTATGGGCTCATTGATTCAGTTCTCGAAACCATGCCCGTCGCTGAAGGATAATACTCAGGGCATATCAACAATGACTGCGATCTGCTCGGGGTCTTGCGCGGTGCGCAGGGCGTTGATCGCGTCTTCAAACCGAAAGCGTTTGGTGATGAGCCCGGAGAGATCAATTCCACCGGTCCCCATCGCGTTGAGCCCTTCGGCGATATGCCCACACCGGGCACCAAAGACCTGGAGTTCGTTGGCAATGATCGGTGAATAATCAATCGGCTCAATCTCGCGAAGCGCCGGAAGCGGATCACCCTTGAGCACGATCGTGCCTCGTGGACGCACCATCCGCATCGCAATCTCGAGGCTCTTGGGATCAAGGGTGGTGTCGATCACCACATCCTGATCCTGACGACGCCCCACATCATCGAGATGCCGATGCTTGATCCCCCATTTAGCGCACAACTCGAGCCTTTGAGCGCTGGTGGCCAACAGACGAACCGATGCGTTGAGCTTGGTCATCACCTGAGCACACAAAAGCCCGGACAACCCATCGCCGAGCACCGTGATGAACGGCTTGCCCTCAAGATGGACGATCTGCGAAGCATGGACAGCCCCGGCGAGTGAGGACGCAAAGACCGCCCGATCGTCCTCAATCGCTTCGGGTACCCGTGTGAGATTCCGTGTCTCGAGCACAAACCGCTGGGCCAGGCACCCATCCCGGGTACGCAATCCCAGAACGGCGCGATCCGCATCATGATTCGAAAGCCCCCGGCGGGCAAGCTCAGAACCCAGGTCGGCGATATTGATATTTCCCACCACCCGAGCACCAACCCACGAAGAATCGACAGCCTGTTCGACCACCCCCACAAACTGATGCCCCAGAATGATCGGATCGCCCGCTGCAGCTCGGCACGCTGCAATGTCGGCCGGGCCGATAAGCACCCGCGTAGGGCGGATCAACGCCTGGTCGGCACCAGGCACTGGCTCGGGGGCGCTGCGATCAAGGAAGACCTCTGAGTTAATCATGCGAACCGCGAGCAAGCAAAGCCTCCCAGACTACTTCAAAGCACAATCGTACCAATCGGCATCGGCACGGGGACCCACACGGAGAGTATCGAATAGATTGCCTGCCTTCTGCAAGCCCATCTGCGAATCGGATGATTTTCGGACGCATTGGGACGCCTTGCCAACAGCTCAGTCGTCGATCACCGGATCCATCCCCACCGGGGTCGAGGTTGTTTCGTTGGGAGGCGAAGGCACCATCGGGAGATACTCGACAAGGCGCTTCTTGCGATTGAATACTGGATAGGTATAAGGCTGGGCACCGGCGAAGATATCTTCGGTCGAGTTGTACCAGTCGATCCAGGCGCGTCGATCGAGCCCGAAGTTCTGCCCGGTGAGGATCAAGAGCGAGTGCTGGACGCGGTTGTTGACAACCAGGCGCGAGTCGCGCAATGCGTTGATCAGGGCTTGGACGACGATGCTCTGGCGATATTGTCCCAGCGCATCGGCAGCAGCAGCGCGAACATCTGCTTCAGATTCGTTGTCTTTGTTGATCGCGTTGATCAGTGGCATGATTGCATCGGGGCTGTGGACGCGTTGGAGCGCGCGGGCGGCTTCGACGCGGACGATCTTGCTCTTATCGGTGAGGGCATCGATCATCAATCCGACATGCTCGGGATCGCCATGGCGTCCGAGTGCGCGAACGGCTGCGCTGCGAACGCCGGAGTCCGGGTCATCCATTGCATCGAGGTAGAGCTCGAGGTACACGCCCTGCCCGCCAAAGTCGGCGTTGGAGAGTAAGGTGGTGCCTCGGTATCGGTTCTCGGCGCTGTATTGATCCGTCGCCATCTCCGCAGCCTGGGCAGGCGAGGTCTGGGGGCGAAAAACCTGAAGCAGACTCGTCGTTCCGCGCGGGACATTTTCAAAGGTGCTGCACCCTGATAGGAGGGCAGCTGCCAAAGGTAACAGAGCGAGTGATCGAAAAGCGGTGGTGCGCATAGAGAAGTATATCGAGCCAATCACCAAAGCAAGATGAAACGGTGGATTCACAAGCGATTCTCAATGCCGATCGACCCACAAAGTCCCCCGCATCTCCCGTCTTCTCCTCATTTCTCACCTTTCGCATAACGGATCGGATGTAAGGAGGAGGGGGCAGGAGGGGACAAGGCAGAACAGGGGGATTCGGGTTTGGCAAATGGTGGCCTCTCGTGCCGGCTTTGGGGTTTCGTTGTTCTCGGACGCATCGGCGAGGATTCCCCCCGAGCAGTGCAAGCGAGTTTCGAGTTCATTTTGGATATCTTCATGCGGACATTGTGGTGGGGCGGCTGGCGCGATCGAGCCAGTTCGGCATACGGCAATCACACCAAGCCCCCCGTTGGAGTCGATTTTGAGGCCAATGAAGTCGATTCTATTTCCGGGCATGTCTGTTGTGTGTGCCCGGGAGGAAAGAGGTCATGGGTATCAAACTCGGCGAGCTCTTGGTTGAGCAAGGCGCATTGAACACTTCGCAGCGTGATGAAATTCTTCAGATTCAGCACGATAGGCACCGTCCCTTTGGGGTGATTGCTGAAGAACGCTTCGGGGTTTCGCCCGAGGATATCGAGCAGGCATGGGCGTCACAGTATGCGATGATCGCAGCACGGGTTGATCCCTTGTGTGTTGAAATCGAGCCTCGCATTCTTGCCTTGCTCACCGAACGCCAGGCGTGGCAGTTTGGATTGATCCCGTTGGGCGAATATGACGGCGAGATCAAGTTTGCCACCTCAACAGAATGTCTGGCGCGGGCACTGCGATTTGTCGGATGGCGGATTCCCTCATTGTGCACCTTTGACATCTGTGATCTGCACACACTCAAGCTTGGGCTCGCGATGCACTATCCGATCGAGCAGATGGACATGGGGTTGATGGACCAGATCATCAGACCAAAACCGGCAGCATGAGTGGCAAAGAGAACAACACGCAAAGAATATTCGAGCCCACCAAGACCCGAACAGATAAAAAACAGGGCTGATCTTTCGATCAGCCCTGCGCGTTTGTAGCTTTGGGAATACACCGGGTCCAACAGCCTACCCGGTCTTGGCAAGCCTGTGATTAGCGGCGAGTCGCACGGCGTTTGGTTGCCTTTTTGCGTGTTGCCTTCTTCTTGGTGGCTTTTTTCTTCGTGGCCTTCTTCTTGGTCTTCTTGGCTACCTTCTTCTTCGTGGCCTTCTTTTTGGTTGCCTTTTTCTTGGCTGCCTTCTTCTTGGCTACCTTTTTACGGGTTGCCTTTTTCTTTGTCGTTTTCTTCTTGGCAGCTTTCTTCTTGGTCTTCTTCTTGGCGACCTTCTTACGGGTCGTCTTCTTGGCTACCTTTTTCTTTGCTGCCTTTTTCTTTGCTGCCTTCTTCTTGGTGGCTTTTTTCTTCGTGGCCTTCTTGGCGGTCTTCTTACGCGTAGCTTTCTTGGCTACTTTTTTCTTTGCTTTTTTCTTTGCCATTTGCGAGTCTCCTCGTTGGTCCGTGGTTGTTTCACATTGAAACCGATTTGTTCACAGTGAATATCGGCTTACTACAAACGCTTGTCAATCATTCTACAGAACACATCGGTGCATTCTGTCGCATTTCTTGAAGAACAGCGCCAACTTTGCGCAACTTCAAGAGAACAACAGCATACATCAACATCGCGATGCGTGCGCACAAAGTCAAACACATCGCATATCAAACACGATGTTGAACAACGATTCACATCAACAGCTGCGCAATCATCAGGTGCAAAGAACAACACCGATGCGCAACAACACCCATGCAATCGCACGCGGTGAACGCGCGATCGGATTCTGCTTTGGTGTTGATCGTGGATGTGTTCTTTGCACACAGCACGCCAAACACGGAGACATGACAAACGATCGGAACCAGACGCATTGACCCATGCCCACAAAGGGGCAGAAGTGTCCAATGTCATCCATGCGATGACTTCGCGTGCAGTTCGACGCAGTTCGCAACAAGATCGGCACTGTTTCGTGCGCAATCGTTTCGTGAACTTTTCAATGTCAAATCGGTTTTTGGCGCACTGAATGCGAACAATCACCCGAACAGACCCATGTTGCTTTGGGACAAGCACATCCCGCTGCATCGAGATCACTCAGGAGTTTTTATGCCAGGCGTACGCAACACCATCAACACACACACGACTGCCAACGGGTTGGTCATCATCACCGAACCAATGAGCGGCGTGCAATCCGCAGCTATCCGTTGGCTGACTCCCGCCGGCGCGGTCTTTGAAGATATCCACAATTTGGGAACTTCGAGTGTCTGCGCAGAGATGTTGATGCGCGGAGCAGCGAACCTCGATTCCAAAGCGCAAGCCGACGCATTCGATCATGCCGGTGCGCTGCGAGACATCAGCAACTCGATCCGGTACATGCAGCTCTCCGCTTCGACCATCGGCAAACGCATCGGCGAGACGATCCCGCTGCTTGTTGACATGATCCGCACTCCGATGATGGCGAACGATTCGTTTGCGCCATCATGCGAACTGGCGATGCAGGCGATCGCATCGTTGGCGGACGATCCCCAGCAGCGCACCGCGCTGGCTGCGCGCGTTCGGCACCTGCCTTCGCCCTATGGACGCGACACACTCGGCACCATCGCGGGCGTCGAAGCACTCACCCACGATGCGCTCACAAGCTGGTGGAACGCGCACGCCAAACCCGCGGGATCGGTGCTTTCAATCGCAGGCGACATCGACACGCAAAGCGTCATCGAGCAGATCGAATCGTTGACATCCGACTGGTCTGGAAGCGTCGATCAGCCCGAGCCAACAAACGAACCATCACGCGGATACGCCCATATCGACGACGATTCGAGCCAGGTGCAGATTCTCGTTGTCCATGATGGGCCCTGCGAAGGGCACGCCGATTCGATGCTCGAGAAGCTCGCGGTCTCCGTGCTCTCAGGCGGCATGTCGGGACGATTGTTCACCGAGGTCCGCGAGAAGCGCGGGCTCTGCTATAGCGTCAGTGCCTCGTTCCGCGCGGACAAAGATCGAGGCATCGTGAGCAACTATGTCGGCACCACCCCCGAACGCGCCCAGGAATCACTCGATGTACTCATGGCCGAGATCTTGCGCATCGGGCAGGGCAATGTCACCGACGAAGAGCTCACCCGCGCCAAGACCGGGTTCAAGAGTCGGCTGATCTTCTCAGGCGAGTCCACCAGCGCCCGGGCAGGTGCGATTGGAACGGACTACCTCAATCTGGGGAGGACTCGAACACTCGATGAGATCATCGACCAGATCAACGCGATCGAGCTTGATGAACTCAACGCGTATTTGACGCGTCGGGCGATCGGCAAGCCGACGATTCAGACACTGGGCCCAGATGCCCTGACCCCGCCATCGGTGTAGTTGAGACGCTCCCGGTGCCCCGGCTCGCCGAGCTGGGGCTTTTTCATTGGGTGAAGTGAATCTCAGGGAACCCGGCTCGGCGAGCCGGGTCACCGGGATTCGGGTGATCGAATGCGCATTCTGGTGTCCAATCCCCGGTTGGGTCGATACACTGATATGGTGAAAACGCCCGGAAATACGGACATCTCGACGAATCAACCCGATGAGGCCAATCGGTCTCGCCTGACGATCGAGCTCGGCGGGCAGCGCCCGTTCCTCATCGGGATCGGCGGGTGCGGCATGTCCGCGCTGGCGCGATTGATCGCTGAGGCCGGGCTGAGCATTTGCGGGTGCGATTCCACCGCTTCGCCCGTCACCGACGCGCTGGCCAATGCCTCGATCGCGGTCGGATTCGACGAATCGGCTGAGCAACTCCCCGAAGACACCGATGTCGTCATCGCCTCGGCAGCCATCAAACCCGATCACCCGATGATGATCGAAGCCACCCGGCGCGGACTCACGATGATGAGCTATCCAGAAGCACTCGGCGTGTGCATGCGCGGACGCACCGGCATCGCCATCGCTGGAACCCACGGCAAGTCAACCACCACCGCCATGCTCGGATGCGCACTGACCGACGCACACATCGAACCCTCCGTCATCGTCGGGGCTACATGTAGCCAACTCGCCAACGGCGCATGTTCGGAGAATCAATGGCCAGTCGGATACCGCGTTGGACAAGCGACGATCCCGGTTGGGTCGTGGACGGGTCGCTCGGGTGTGCTCTTGGCTGAAGCCTGCGAGTTCAACCGCTCGTTCCATCATCTGCGTCCGACCATCGCGTCGATCTCGCAGATCGAAGCGGACCATCTCGATATCTACGGCTCACTCGACGCCGTCGTCGAAGCATTCGCCGAGTTCGCCCGGCTCATCGCCCCGGCAGACCAGGGCGGCAAGCTCATCATCGCCCACGATGGTGCCCATCGACGCGAGGTGACGGCTGGGTTGGCGTGCAGTGTCGAAACCATCGGGTTCAACCCGGCTGCGGATTGGGTGATCGGGTATGAACCGAGCACCGGGCAAGTGACGATCCACGAACCCGATGGGGCCATACGATCGTGGGCCTTGACCATGCCCGGCGAGCACAACGCGTTCAACTCGGCAATGGCCTATGCGCTGGGGCGATCGGTCGGAGCCGACAGCGAGCTGCTTGCTCAATCATTCGAATCCTTCGCCGGGCTCGATCGACGCTTACAACTCTTGGGCACCCGCGATGGCGTGCGGGTCTATGACGATTACGGGCATCATCCCACCGAGATCGACGCGACGCTGCGGGCATTGGCCCAGCGTGAGAATCCGCGCAAGGTCGGCGGGCGATTGATTTGCGTGTTCCAGCCTCACCAGCATTCGCGGACACGGTTCTTTCTCGACGAGTTCGCGACGAGCTTTGAGCACGCCGACATTGTGATCGTGCCTCATATCTACTTTGTGCGTGACTCCGAGATCGAAAAGCACCGCGTGAGCTCGGCCGATCTGGTCGATAAGCTCCGCGCCCGCAAAGTCCGCGCGATGCACCTCTATCCCTTTGAAGCCATCATCGAACAGCTCGAAAACCTCTGCCGACCCGGTGATCTCTTGGTCGTCATGGGCGCGGGCCCGGTCTGGAAGATCGGCAAGGGGTACCTGGACGGAGGTATCGCGTGAGTGTGCCCACGACTCAACTCGCCATCGAACACGATGCGTTGATTCCGACCTGGTTCCACATCGGAGGCAGAGCAGCCAAACTCGCCAAACCCGAATCGACGGGCGAGCTGATCGTGTGTCTGGAGCTCGACGACGCCTTCAAAGTCCTCGGCGAGGGCGCAAACTTATTGGTCGATGATGCTGGCGTGTCGAATCTGGTGGTGTCTTTGCAGACCGATGG
>WFPK01000039.1 GCA_015487555.1 Phycisphaerales bacterium | reverse complement strand
GGGTGGGGGCGGTGATGGCCGGGGCGTTGTCGAGCAGGGCGAAACGCTCAGCGAGCCCGATGGTGTCGATCTGGTTGGACAATGCGGGGGCGGTGTTGGAGGTATTGGGCGATTGGACGGGGGTGTTGATGGGGAGATTGCCCGATGGGTTGCCTGTCGGGTCGATCGCTATGCCCACAGCCGGCTCGGGGAGCCCGATGATCCCCAGCGCCACCGCGCCGAGCACAAACCCGACCGATGCGAGTTGGGCACCGAGCGTCCACGCTTTGGCCTGCGATCGTGAGATCGTCTTTGTGGGGTTGGCGGGGGTGGTCATGGGTGAATCATCCTTGTTTTCTTATCTACTTTCTTGCGTCCTGCATCGGCATTATCCGTGTCCTATGGCCATATATCGTCTGGGAACCCACGCAGGATTTGTGCTCCAAAGGGTAGTCCGCTTGCCGGGGACATGCCGATGCTTGGGGGGAGTCGTTGACAATCAGTACAACGCTGCCAAATCAACATCTCTGGTGTTGATCCCGATGTCTTTCCAGGTGATGAACGCACCAAGTTCCATCGGATTGCCTGTGCTGTTGCGTGCATTGACTCGAATTCTCGTGATCCCGCCGTACCGGGAGATCAATCGTCCGCTGTGCATGCCTCGTCCTGCCCGAACCTCGATAATCACCGCCCAGAGTTCGATATCGACCGCGAATGTCCGCAAGGCAGCAGCCCGCTGTTCTGTGGAGAGCCCAGCAGCTTGGGCTGCAGCACTGAGCTGGGTGCGGGTGATTTGGGCCGCCTGATTGCGCAGAATCTCAAGCTCGGAGAGAAAGCGTTGGGAGGACTCGCCAGCGACCATCTGGGCAGCAGCTTCGAGCACCCGATCAGGAGCCGAGTTGATGCTGATGGGCATGGGCCCAAAGGGACGCGTCAATCGGAGAAACTCGGACTCGGTGGTGGTGAGCGAGAGATTCCGAAGCAGGAGCCCGCCTTCTTCGATTTGTCGATCGGGCTGTCCGGTGAGGTTACTCAAGGCAGCGCCTTGGGCATCGCGGAGATAGACCGAGACCTGCGAGCCATCAGCGAGCATGATGTCCATCGCGTGCCCGTCTTCGACCCTGAGCACATCGAGCAGATTGCGCCCGTTCTGTTGGCGAAGCCAGGCCCCGATCGCTTCTTGCAATCCGCGCCCGAGGTGATGATCCTGATACTTGCCGACTTGGCGGGCGATGGTTTTGGATTGGGCGCTGAGCCGAGTCATCGCGACCCCCACCGAGAGCCCGACGACCACCATTAGAAGCACCACCATCGCAATGGCAAACCCTCGGCGGGTCTGGGCAGCCAACGGGCAAGGTGTCGGGGGGGATTGGGTGATTGGCGGGCTCATTTGGTGGGTTTATTGGGTGGGTTTATTGGCTCTCGGAGAAGTTGATGGTGCGTGTGGCGTTGGGGTCGATCTGCCCGCCTGGTCGTCCGGGTCGCCCGTTGTCGTTGCCGGGCTCGGCGTTGTCTGCGCCATCGGCAAGTCCGCTGCCCGGGCCTGCCGGGTTGGTGCTTGGATCATCGCCGAGCACCCAGTCGATCTCGAACATCCACGAGGCGTACTGCCCGTTGGTCAGGCTGACTTCGAACTGGGCATAGGCGGGTAGGTCGCTCATCGAGCGCCCAGCAAAGGTCGAGACCAGCTCGTCGGCTTTGAACATGGTCCATGCGCATCGCTCGATGTTGCGCATCAAAGGCACCGCGCCAGCGAGCCGAGCGCGGATTTCGTCAGGTGTGCCCGCAGCGTCTGAGAATGGGCCCAGCCCATAGAGGAGCTGTTCGCCTTCGTACGACAAGATCGGCCTCCACCAGAGTGTCCAGTTGGGCGATCGGCTGGATTGGGCGTCGAAGCTGGTAGCGTTGTTGGATTTGGTCAGCGCGGGATCGAGCTCGGTAAAGAGAAGATCGTTGGCGCTGATGAGCCCGAGCTCTTGCATGATCCGCTCGCGTTGCCCAGCAGGGCGAAGCTCGAAGACTCCGCGGACAATGCCTTGCGATCCGTCCATTGCTGAGAAGTTGAGTGATTCGTGCTGATCCTGGGCAACATACCACCCGGCTGCCTGTGTTGCCAATCCTGCGGGCACCGGGGGGGTGGCGTTGACGAGCTCGAACCGCTGGGGGATCCACCCGGTCGAGTCGGGGTTGGTGGTTGGATCGGTTTCGAGGATCATCCGATACCGGGGATCGGGCTCGAGCTCGGTGATTTCCTGGGCATCAGTTTGATCGTCTTGGGTGCGGGTGACGATGTTGGTCTGCGTCTCTTCCATTTGCAGACTCAGCATTGCGCGTGTGAAGATCGTGTGGGTGATGGCCAGTTCGCTGGTGCGCTCAAACCGGGCAGCGAAGGCGCTCTCCATATTGCGCAGCGAGAGGAACACACCCAAAGACCCCATCAAGACCATGGCGCCGAGCACCATCGCCAGCATGGTCTCCATGAGCGTGAACCCTCGGTGGGCGCATGGGGAGCTGGGCCTGTATGTGTGTGAAGCAAACATGGTCAGTTTTCGAGCCCATCGAGCAAAGACTCGAAGAGTTTTTCGATCCCGCCGGGCTTGGCCAGGAGGGTTTCGAGCGAATCGGGGTTGTTGAAGGCCAGCGGGTCGATCAGGCGGGTGATGGTGACATTGGGCACCGAAGCGGTGAACGAGCGCGATCCGCCCGAGTCGGCTCCGAGCCAGACGCGGATGGTGATGAGTTTGATGCGATCGAGACTCACCCCGCTGCCCAGGTTGTTGTTCTCGTCCATGACCCGATCATCGAACTCGAACTTGACAGGGGATTCTTCGAGTGTCCATCGGTAGAGATCGGCATCGTATTCAATCGGCAATGCCCGATTGGGCAGCGAGTCTTGCTCGTCCATGTATTGGAGGATGAGCCGATTGGCCAGCTCGGCAGCACCGAGCCGTTGGTCGAAGCGCTTCTGGGATTGGTTCAGAAACGACACCGCGCTCGAGAGGGTGATGGCCACCATCGACAAGAGCACCACCGCCAGGATCGCTTCGAGAAAGGTCAGCCCTGAGCGATGGGTTGATTGGAGCCGCCCAGATCGTCGGGTCATGCGAGCCCGGGTTCTATGAGATGGAGGCGCAGCGCGTTTCATGGGCAGGGGGTCGGCTCGATCAGTTCGAGTTTCTCACATTCATTGTCCAGAGGTTGATATCGTCGGGGGTCGAGAACTCTTTGTCAGGCCCCGCCGAGATCAGGTCGTAGGGCTGAGTCCCTCCGGGGGTGGCGCGGTAGTAATAGGGGTTTTCCCAGGAGTCTACTTCTGAGCCTTGCTCGATGAAGGTGGGGATCAGCACCGCGATCGACGCGGGTGCATCGCCCGCGTTCTCGGCCATATAGGTGTTGATTGCGGTTTTGATCGTGACCATCGAGGTCTTGGTGGTTTTGATACGGGCTTTTTGGATCTGCTTGGGCACCGCGATCGCAGCGCCAGCCATGAGCAACCCGAGGATCACCAAGACCGCGGTGAGTTCGATCAGCGAGAAACCCGGACGGGCCATCAATCCGGCGTGTCCTTTCTTGATTCGTGTGTCGAGTGATGGGGGTTGCATTTCGGGAATCTCCTGTTTCGTACTTGTGTAAGTGGTTTTCTGTTCAACGCTTGGGAGGGTCTGGTGTTGCATTCTATCGTGTTCTTTGTCTTTGGCGTGTGGTTTTTACATGGCTCCGGTTACATGGCTCCGGAGGTCATGTTGAGCATCGGGAGCATAATCGCCAGGATGATCGTGCCCACGATAAGGAAGAGGATCACGATGAGCACCGGCTCGAGGATGGCCATGAGCCGATCGGTCTTTTTATCGACCTCCTGGGCATGGTCACGGGCGAGCGAATCGAAAGCGCTCTCGAGATCACCCCCCTGATCGGCAGCGACGAGCAATCGGCGGGTGGCCAAGGGGAGCGATTCGACCTGGGCGATCAGGGTGCGGAAGAGCCCGCCTTCGATCAGGCGTTGGCGCATTCGTTGGAGATCGCGGTTGAGTTTGGGGTGCGAGATCGCTGCAGCACTGACATGGAGCGCATCGGCCAAGGGGATGCCGGATTTGGTCATCGAGCTCATCACCGAGAAGAACCGGGTAAGCTCTTGCTGCATCACCACATCGCGCACAAACGGGGCGTTGCGTGTCGCCGAGACGGCAGCTTTGCCCAAAGTGCCCCGGAAGAGGAACGCGCCGATGAGAAGCAAGAGGAATCCGCTGCCAATGGGGATGAAGTTGGATTGGATGAAGTTGCCCAGATTGACCAGAAGCCGGGTGAACAAGGGCACCTCGATGCCCGAGCTGATCATCGAGTTGCCGATCAGAGGCACCACGACCACGATCATCAGCGTCGCGGCGATAAACGCAATGGTCAGCACGATCGCTGGGTAGATCATCAGCGTGGCAGCCTTGCCCGAGACTTCAAGTCTTCGGCGGGCGCCATTGGCCAGTTGAAGACACGCCCCGGCCAGATCGCCGGTCTTCTCGGCTGCCCGGTACACCGCAACCGTCACCGAATCAAAGCTGCCCACTTGTTTGCACGCATCGGCAAAGCTGGTGCCTTGGGCAACCGCGTGGCGGAGCTGATCAATGCGTTCCCTATTGCCCGGCGAAACCACGGTCGAGGCGACCTCGAGGGCTTCAGTCAAAGGCACCCCCCGCGAGACGAGCTGGGCGATCTGGGAATCAAAGGCACTGTGATCCTTGAGCGACATCTCGGATTCGTTGCTCGCCCACGCCGGCAGGGCCCAGGTGCGCACGAGGATCTGCTTTTCCTGGCGGAGTTCTTGTGCCAGTGCCCGTTGTGAGCGGGCTTGGCGGATACCCATCGCCTTGCCACCCGATGGCTTGTTGGCGACATAGAAGAAGGGACGGGATGAACTGGCGGCTCGGGTCATGGGCAGGAGGGGCAATAGGCAATAGGCAATGGGCAATGGAATACGCAGGGGATGGCCGGTGATTGTCTTCTTTTCTATCGGACATCAAAGCTGGTTGAATCCCGTAGATTGTACGATTCTGGGGGTCTTTGGGGTCATTTGGATGCGTGATCGGGGCAGATTCTGCCTTGAACTTTACTCCCGGGCACGAAATAGCTTGTTTGGGTCTGATCTGGTCGGATTTCGTTGATATCGCGGGGGGTTGGCGGGACAATATCAAACGCCTCAACGCTCGATTGATTGCCTGTGTTTGTGCCTCTTGCGGAAAGATATTCATGACCATGACTTCGACCGATGATTCCACCGTACCGACCGCAGCGACCGATTCGGGCACTATGCGTTGCCTGACCAAGCATCACAGCGGGGTGGGGCTTGCGCTTAGCGACGACCACGCCATCCCCGCGGTGGGCCCGCGCGATGTGCGGATCCGGGTCAAAAAGGTCGGCATCTGTGGCACGGATCGGCACATCTGGGAATGGGACGAATGGGCGAGCAACCGGATCCCGGTGGGGATCATCACCGGGCACGAGTTTGTCGGGCATATCGAATCGGTCGGATCGGCGGTCACCAAATATCAGGTCGGTCAACGCGTCAGCGCGGAGGGGCATATGTCGGCGGGGGTGGACTACAACTCACGCACCGGCAACGCCCACATCGCAGCCGACACGACGATCTTTGGGATCGATCGCGACGGATGCTTCGCCGACTACATCGTCGTGCCCGAAGAAAATGTTTGGCCTGTGCATCCTGAGATTGATGACAAGTACGCTGCGATCCTCGATCCGCTGGGCAACGCGGTCCATACGGTGATGGCTGCGGGCGTGAGCGCCAAGACGGTGCTGATTTCGGGTGTGGGGATCATCGGGTTGATGGCGGTCACCGTCGCTAAGGCTGCCGGGGCAGCGAAAATCTATTGCACCGATATCAACCCGCCGAGATTGGAACTGGCCAAGAAGCTCGGCGCGACCGAGGCGTTCGATGCCCGGGATGATTCATGGATCGAGCAGGTGCGCAGCGAGACCTACGAAGGTGTCGATGTGCTTTTGGAAATGTCGGGTGCGCCCGCTGCGATGGACCAGGGCTTCCGCGCCCTGCGCAACGGCGGCACGGCTGCGCTCTTAGGGCTGCCGGCCAAAACGGTTCATTTCGATTTCAACGCCCACATTATCTTCAAAGGCTGCACGGTGCTGGGGATCAACGGGCGCAAGATGTGGGACACCTGGTACCAGATGGAACAGCTGCTCTTGTCAGGCAAGCTCGAGCTCGATGAGATCATCACGCACGAGTTCCCCATCGAAGCGTTCGAGACGGCCTTTGCGACGATGATCTCGGGTGATGGGATCAAGGTTTTGATGGATGTTGGTTGAGACCGATTCGGGAATGAACAGGTGCCACGACTCGCCCGAAGGGCGCAGTAGTGCCCGTGTGTTCAACCAAACAAAGACACTGCTGCGCCGAAGACGGCGAGTCGTGGCACCCTTGGTCTTTGAGGGGCTTAGTCCCTGAACTGCTCGTGACACCGCACGCATGATTCGGTGAAGGCGTTCATCGAAATCATGGCGTTTTCGATCTCGCTCATGCTGATCTGGGTTTCGAGCGTTGAAGCCAGGTCGCGCGATTCGATCAGGAGCTCTTCAAAGAGCACGCCTTCGTCGATGGTCAGTTCGTCGGCTTCGAGCTGGCGCAGCAGGTTGCCGATCTGCCCAGCGATCGACGCGGGGGCGAGGTCCGGGTGATCGTCGGGAGCGACGAAGTTGTTGTCGGCGCAGAGCCAGAGGAGTTCGTTGAGCCGATCAATCTCGCTCATCGCGCTGGCGAAGTTGCCGATGTCGGCTTGGGCGGGGAGCTCGATGGTGGTGTCGAACAAGATTGAATCATCGAGCACCTTGGCCTGGTCGGCAGCCCGCCAGAGCCCGTGATAACTTTGGGAGGTGCCCGCTTTGGTCATGAAGTCGATCGCTTGTTGAGTCGTGAGTTCGCCGGTGCCGATGGCGCCGACGCAGATGGCTGCGGGGCCTCGGTGTTTGCCGTGGTGGCAGTGGAGATAGATCGGGCGGGGCAAGGTGGCCAGCGCATGGGCGAGTTGCTTGGTGCGCTGTTCGGAGATGGTGTCGTAGCCGATCGGGAGGTGGACGATGGTGATGCCAAACTCGTCAGCGAGCGCCTGATCGGGCGGCACAGCATCGACCGAAATCACGGTCTTGATGTCCATCGAGGCGAGTTGTTGATAGGCCGATCGTCCTTTGGGCTCGCTGCCCGACCAGAGCCCGTCTTTGAGCAGGTGCAGGCTATGGAGCACGGACACCGGTTCGGCGGTGCGTGTTGAGCGGTTCATACACCCAGCGATGAGCAGGGCGACGAACAGGGTGAAGACGATGGCAGCGAGCAGGGTGATTCGGATTGGCATTGCAGGAGTATAGAAAAAACCCGCCTCCAAGTTGCAGGCGGGCCGAATGATCTTTCTTCCGGTCTTTCTTCCGGTCTTTCTTCCCGAGTGGCTCATGGCCAGTGCCCAATCCCTCAGTCTTCAGGCACATTGTCCGAGGTGACGATCTCGCGGAACTTCATGCGGAGCTTGTTGGTGATCGGGCCTTCGCCTTGCGTGATGGTGTGGGTCGAGATGACTTCGAGGTTTTCGTGCTTGAGGACTTCACGCACCGCGATCATCTCGGCTGCTGATCCAGTCAGGAACACTTCGTCCGCATTGAGCAGCTCGTCGAGTTCGAAGACTTTTTCTTCGACGGTGAGTCCCAAAGCCGGGCAGAGGGTGTCTTTGACGAATCGGCGGGTGATGCCTTCGAGAATGCCGACTTCAGACGGAGGCGTGAAGATCTTGCCGTCTTTGATGATGAAGATGTTATCGCCCGAGCCCTCGGCGACCTTGCCTTCGGTCGAGAGCATGATGCACTCGAGGAGCTGATCTTCGGGTTTGGTGATTCCGAGTTTTTTGCTCAGGTGGATCGCCTCGACCTTGGCCATGATGTTGTTGAGGTAGTTGAGGGTCTTGATGCGTGGATCAAGGCAGGCGATGGGGGTCTTTGGACGATTGGCCAGGACGACGCGCATGCCTGATTCGTACATCTCAGGCTTGAAGAGCGCGATGGTGTCAGCGATACAGATCACGCCAGCTTTGGGGCATTGGTAGGGATTGAGCCCCAGGGTGCCCTCGCCTCGGGTGACGACCAGGCGGATATATCCGTTGACGATCTCGTTGGCTTCGACACACTGGCGTTGGATGTGGATCATCTCTTGGCGTGAGACGCCGATATCGAGGAAGATTTTGTCGGCACAGTCGTAGAGCCGATCCATATGCTGTTCGAGCTTGAAGATTTTGCCGTTGTAGACACGGATGCCTTCGAAGATGCCGTCGCCATAGAGGAGCCCGTGATCGAAGACGGAGACGGAGGCTTGTGACTTGGGCAGCATCTGCCCATTGACCCAGATGATCGGTTCGCGCTCGCTTTGCGTGCTTGAGGTGGGTTGGGTGCCTTGGCTGGTGTCGATGATCGGGTTTGGTGTCATTGATGTCATGTTATCCTCCATGATGCACTCCGTTGAGTGTGTATATTCTAGCTTTTGAATCGATCTTGTCGGCAGAAATCCCGGGCGCTTTCGTAAAAACCACAATCATATGCCGAACAAACCACCGATTTTGGGGTGTGTTTCCCGCACATGGTATACCTTTGGCAGCCCAAATTGTTCCGATATCATGCCGATATGGGGTCGAAAAGGTGCCGAACATGCACGAAAGTGCTTGTTTCTTGCCAGACACCGATTGATTTGTCAGTATGTGTTCAACTCATGCCGGGGCGTGGTTCACGATCGGATCTCGGCTTTGAGCACTTCCTTGGCTTTGCTGGCAAAGAGCTCGATCTGGGGATCGACTTCTTCGTGGCGAAGGGTGCGGGCATCGTCGCGGAAGTGAAGCCGAACCGTGACGGACTTCTTGTTTTCGCCGAGCTGCTTGCCTCGGAAGATATCGACGAGTTCGTGCCCGACGCATCGGTCGAGGTTGAGATCGCCAGCTGCCGATTCGACCTGCTCCCAGCGGATGGATTCATCCACAATCAACGACAAGTCACGGTCGATCCCCGGGAACTCGGGCAAGCGCTGGGCCCGTGAGATCGGCGGGTAGGCATCGATCATCGGGGCAAGGATCAGCTCGGCGCCGATCAGCGGATGATCGAGATCGTGGGTTTGGCGGGCCAGCTCGGAGATGAGCCCGAATGAGCCGATTTCGGTGCGTTGGCTGTTGAGTTCGACCGCGACGGCTGCGTGGGCATCAGGATCGAACCCCTGGTGCTCGGGCTTGGTCGGCGTGATGATGGTTCTGGCGTTGGTGCCAAAGGTTGCGTGGACGATCGCGTCGATCGAGCCTCGCATGATTCGGGTGGCCTTCTGGATGTCTTCATGCTTGGGCTTCTTGCCCGTGAAGTCCACATCCATAAGCATGGCGATGACGCGTTGTTCGTTTGAGTTGGTGGTGCCACTGTCTTGGGCGAAGCGCTGGGCGACTTCGTAGAGCCGAATCCCGCCGGGGAGTGAGGCGCGGGCGGACTGATTGGTATGTCGGCACCCGAGCAATCCCAGGAGCACACTCGGGCGCAGCGTCGGCTCGGCTTTGCGCCGATCATCATCAACCGCGACAAGATCAGTCCCGGCTCGCTGGAAGACTTTGCCGAGCTTGGGCGCCGTGAACGAGAAGGTGATGGTCTCGAAGAATCCGAGCCCAGTGAGGGTCTTGGCAATCGTGCTCATCGCCCGTTCAGATTGTTGAGGCTCACGCGCAGTCACCGGCAGCGTCTCCTGGATCGGGATCACATTGAGCGATCGCGCCCGGGCGATCTCTTCGATCAGGTCGATCTCGCGGGTGACATCGTGCGAGCGGAACGGCGGGATGGTGCATTGCAAGAGGCCGTCGTTGTCGATGGTGGTTTTGAAGGACAACGCATTGAGCAGCTTGGCCATCTCCTCGGGCGCGGTGGGGATGCCCAGTATCCGGTCGCATCGTTGTGGGCGCAGGGTAATGACCGTATCTTCGGGCAGCGGGGCACCTTGCGCCAGCACGCCCTCGGCGAGTGAGCCGCCGGAGACTTCGCAGATGAGCTGGACAGCCCGCTGGGCAGCGTAGTCGATGGATCGCGGATCAATCCCGCGCTCGAACCGGAAGGCAGCGTCGGTGCGGATGTTGAGCCTGCGCCCGGTGTTGCGCACAGCGACGGGGTCCCAGGTCGCCATCTCGAAGACGACGGCTGTTGTGGATTCATCGACCTGCGAATCATGCCCGCCGATGACCCCGGCGAGGGATTGCGGGCCTTTGGCATCGGCGACGACAATGTCGGATTCGGTGAGTTTGTGCTTGCCGGCATAGAGCGTGTTGACGACTTCGCCATCAGCTGCCGGGCGGACGATGAGTTGGCCGCCTGCGAGTTTGGCGTGGTCGAACACATGGCATGGATTACCCAGTTCGAGGGTGATGTAGTTCGTCACATCGACGACATTGTTGATCGAGCGTTGCCCGAAGGATTCGATGGCGTCTTTGAGCCACTTGGGCGATGGGCCGACCTTGACATTGCGGATGAGCCGAGCGGTGAAGAGCGGGCACTTGTCGGGGACTTGGTTCTCCAAGGTGAGTTCATCGCCGATCGGTGGGCCCATCTCCATCGGCTTGAGCTCGGGCATGACCAACTGGCGTGGCTTGGTGGCATACTGGGCAGCTGCGATCTCGCGGGCGACGCCGAGATGCCCGAGGCAGTCGCCTCGATTGGAGGTCACTTCGATGTCGATGATGGTGTCGCCATCAATGCCGTCCTTGAGCCCCTCGATGGGCATGCCAGCCTTGGTGAGGATGTCGTCAAACTCCTCGACACTGACATCGGCGGGGGAGAGGTATTGGTTGATCCAGCGCAGTGAAATATCCATGGGAAGCAAGGATAGGGCCGTTGTGATCGTTTGATGGCAGATAAGCTGCATCTTTCTGGGTGCCACGACTCGCCCGTAGGGCGCAGTCGTGCTGGTATGCGAAGGGATTGCGTGAAGACACGACTGCGCCAAGGTCGGCGATTCGTGGCACCCGGATTCGAATGTGATACACTCTCTCGATGATGAAATCTGCACGATTCAGCCCGGCCTTGGTTCTCCTGCTCGCCTGTGTGCTCTTTGCGCTCGGTGGGTGCGTCTCGCAGGGGGCGATGCACTTGCCCGATCGTCGTCCGGGGGATTTCACGCTCGGGGTGGTGGTGTATGGGGATGAGGATGCGCCCGGGGTCGAGCATCGCCCGGCGCGGTATATTGTTGATGCTGACGGGTATCTCCGGGCCTCGGTCGGGTCGGGGTCGAGCCCGAGCACCTATCCCAAGATCACACGAAGACTGAGCCGAGCGCAGTTGGATGAGGTTTGGTCGATGATCGAAGGGCTTGATCTGGGCGAGCCGATCGCGGACGGGGCGGTGCTGATGGATGGGTACCTGATCGAGATCCGCTCGGCTGGAACGAGTCGGGCGTGGGCAGCGGATGCTTCGGCTGCGGACTTCGTTGGATTCTTGGCGGGGTTGGCGTGGATTCGGGAGTAAAGATGGGTGCCCGTACTCGCCGTCTTCGGCGCAGTGCGGTCTTTCGGGTTTGACGGCAAGCTCCCGATTGCGATGCTTCGCGTCGAGTCGGGGCTCCCGGCACCCGGCGTTATGTAGCGTATTTTGCATCAGCCAAAAGAGCTAGCATAGATTCAATCGCATTGCGAGTTCGTTCTTCGACGAAGATGAAATCATCACTCAATACAGCCGATTTTGGTGCGTCTACCAAGTGAAGAGAAAGCTCCATAAATGCTTGGCAGCATAGAGCTACTTTGTCGCTAAATTCAATGAGGTTTTTACATTTGTCGGGTTTCATTTTGGAAATGCTTGAGAGGGCAAAGAGTGCTTGGCTTTGAATTTTTAGTTCGTCAATTATACTTGTCCAACTAGTTCTGTTACTGTCAACACGCTCATCCTGAGCGAGTTTGCTATCTGTCAACACAGATAGTTCATACTCATCAATCGTAAGAGCAAGTGTTTGTAGAATGCCTGCGAATTGCTGTACAGAAGCGTTAGTGGCAGGATAATTGCCTGTTGCGGTTTTTACTTTTGTGGAACCGAAGATCATGAATTCATGATATACGGAGTCTCTGACCAATCAAATGCTTCTGATGGATTCTATATGAAATCGAGCATTGCTGCTAGATATTCACGCTCAATGGACTGAAGTCACGCTTCCAAACTGGGTGCCCTCCTTCGACCCGAAGGGCGAAGGAGGATCTGGTGGGGTTGGAAGAAACCTCCTTTACCCTTCGGGATAAAGGAGGGCACCGAAGATGGGTGAGAATCGGTCTCATCGCACCTATCATCCCTTTCCATGACCCCCCCCAACCCCATCACTGACCCCATCATCGGCATCGACCTGGGCACGACCAACTCGCTGGTCGCTTTCGTTGATGCGCACGGAGCCAAAGTGCTTGGGGATGAGGGCGATCAACTCATGCCTTCGGTGGTGCGGGTGGACTCAGACGGTTCGGTGGTCGTCGGGCGAGAAGCGGCTGATGGGATTGTGGAGTTTCCCCAGCGGACGATCAACTCGGTCAAGCGGCTGATGGGAAGATCGCTTGCGGATGCGTCGGCGGATCTGAAATACCTCGGATACGAAGTCGTCGCGGGCGAGCACGATACGGCGAGGGTTCGGGTGGAGGTTGATGCGGGTGAAAAAGTGCTGTCGCCTCAGGAGGTGTCAGCGTTTATTTTGCGGGCGCTCAAAGAACGGGCCGAGGCATCGTTGGGCGTGGAGGTGAAAAAAGCCGTCGTCACGGTGCCGGCGTACTTTGATGATGCTCAGCGCCAGGCGACGCGCCATGCTGGGCGATTGGCCGGGCTCGAAGTGGTGCGGATTGTCAACGAGCCAACCGCGGCGGCGTTGGCGTATGGGATTCGATCGCGCGGGGCCGACGATGCGCAGATCATCGCGGTCTACGACCTCGGCGGCGGGACTTTCGATATCTCCATCTTGAAACTCATCCCCGGCGACGAGCACAACGAGACCGAGTTCTTCCAGGTGCTCGCCACCGCTGGCGATACGCATCTGGGCGGCGATGATGTCGATCATATGATCGTCGAGTTGTTCATGGGCGAGATCAGCGAGCAGCTTGGATTGGCTCTTGACAAGGGGATGGATTCGTTCGATGCTTCGACCAAGCGGGCGCTCATCGAGTTTGCGAGAGGCGTGAAGCACAAGCTCTCGATGGAAAACGCTGCGTCGGTGGCGATTGATCTCGGCGATGGACGCCGATACGAGCGGAGCATCAGCCGAGAGGAGTTCGAGGGGTTGATCGAGCGGTGGGTCGATCGGTCGATCGAGGCGTGCCAGCGGGCGATGCGCGATGCGGGTAAGGCTGTTGGGGGGCAGATTGAAGTTGATTCGGTCGTGATGGTGGGTGGCTCGACGCGGATTCCGTTTGTGCGCACAAAGGTGGGGGCGTTGTTTGGAGTTGAGCCTTACACAGCGATTGACCCTGATCGGGTCGTGGCGATGGGGGCGGCGTTGCAAGGGCAGATCATCGCGATCGGGCAGGCTGGGGGCAAGTCTGATGCGTTATTGCTCGATGTGATCCCGCTGTCGCTGGGGATCGAAACCGCAGGGGGCGCGGTGGCGAAGCTGATTATGCGCAACACGACGGTGCCAGCGCGGGCTGTTGAAAGATTTAGCACCAGCGTCGATGGGCAGGTCAATGTCAAGATTCAGGTTGTGCAAGGCGAACGCGAGATGGTCGAGGATTGCCGATCGCTCGGCGTGTTCGAGCTGCGGGGCATCCCGCCGATGCCCGCCGGGGTGCCCAAGCTGGTCGTCGAGTTTCTCGTCGATGCCAATGGGGTGTTGAATGTGTCGGCTGTCGAAGAACGATCGGGCAAACGGGCAGCGATTCAGATCGTGCCCAGCCATGGGCTGACCCGGGATGAGGTCGATCGGATCGAGGCCGAGAGTTTCGAGCACGCGCGCGAGGACATGACTCGGCATCAGGTGGTGGATCTGATTACGAACTCGAAGCTGGATTATAAGTGGATATCTGATCGGCTGACTCGCTTTGCCGACGAGCTCGAAGATGATTATCGCAATGAGCTGCGATCCAAGCTCGATGTGCTCAAGGGGTACATTGATCGAGCACGGGCGGACTGGCGATCGGTTGATCCCAATGCGTTTCATAGCGTCAAGGAGGATCTCGATCGCGCGAGCATGCGGCTTCAGGAGATCGGGATCGC
>WFPK01000038.1 GCA_015487555.1 Phycisphaerales bacterium | reverse complement strand
GAGATCCGCATCAACAACAAGCAGATCGGCGAAGGGTCCGCGGTCAAAATCGGCGAAAACTTCGGCATCCAGGTCAACTACATCGGCGACCCCAAAGACCGCATCAACGCGATGGGCGGCGACGACGCTGCCAATGCAGGCTCGGCTGAGGATATGAACGCTGAAGACCTGGCTGCAGCATTGCTCGACGGACAGCTGTAATTAACTGCATCCCGCTGCATAATCAGCCAAAAACAAGCTCATGTCAAGATAATTGTAAGTCCCGTTGCAATCAATGTCCGCTCTGGGCAACTGAGCATTATAGTCATTTATCATTGCAGAGACATCGTATATATTCAATGCCCCATCCCCGGTATAGTCGCCACGGCAATTGTAATTGCTGATAGCTCTTGCGAATTCTATCTCTGCCCTTGCTAGGTCGTCAGCATCTATGTCACCGTCAACATCCATATCTCCACGAGGGTCGTATACGGAATCGCCAATCACGGCCCCCTCCATTGGCAACAACAAATCACGGTCACAGAATGTGATATACCCATCCCCGTTAACATCCCCAACAGCCGTCGAGTACGACATCCAAGATTCATCGAGTAGCAATTCGCCACCCGCTTGAGAAGAAAATTGAAACGCTACCACACCGTTTAGGGTGGACGAATTGCCTGCCAGAAATTCCGTAAACGCTGGATCAGCAAAGATTCCAAGCCGAATGTATTGCAACCCGGGCTTCACAGCCAACAAGCCTGCAGCGCCAGTTACGCCATCCACACTGAATCTGTAATATGTACCAATCAGCAGCTCACTTTCGAGTTGCTCATCATTTTCTACGGGCAAAGACTCAATACAAGTGTCTACAAACTCTTCAACCACTTCAGCGCTTGCATGCACTTCACCGGTAAAATGGACTGCCTGCAACGACTCGATTTCAATACTTGCACTAGCTGACGCTGCGCCATATCGACCATTGAATGCTGTGCCTGATTGCACAAGTGGTGTCGCAATCGTATTTATTACTTCAAAAAGATAGTTGTCTCGTTTTGAAACGCTTGACGATATCCTGCAAGTCTCACCGTTTCCAGAGTTGAGATTCGCAACAAGACCAAATGAGTTCCCACAATCCACCTGCGGATCAGAGGCTGCCCCTCCCACCGACAAGCTACGATTGACCATTATATCCGATTGGTAAACAGGCCCATTGCGAAAACCAGAGGACATCGTTACCGTACGGGGTTCCTCCGGATTACAGGCGGGCGATCTCGAAGAAAGACTCTTCTCGTATTCAGCCGCGAATCCTGCAGCAATTCCACTGGCCCCGACGATTACTTCGCAATTTAGTATAGTAATCGTTGAAGAAAAAGTTGTACAAAAATCCTGCTCTGTTATGAATCTGCAAGTAGCGCACTTCGTCCTGTCTTGTGCGATGGCTATGCCTGACGCTCCTAAAACAACTCCTAATGCTGCCCGTGCCATACTATTCATACCGCCACCCCATTTGTTCGCCTGCACTGATTTGCCAACTGCTTCCATATGATTAAGTGTGATGTCATCATAACCTACGATTCAAACGAGTCAAGCCTGCTGAAGCGGATTGCACAAATCACCATTTGCTCAACCCACCCCCCTCGCACAATCCAGATCGCGCCCAATCCGGAACGGATGCCCTCAAATGCCCCATTCCTGCCCCATTTCCTCCCGCCGATATCCCAATTGAAGCAACTTGACACTTCTCATTGACCGATATATCCCTTTGTACGGCCCCATTTTCACCAAGCCTCAGACGAGTCATCATCATGCCCAGAGATATCCCCGTCGGCAACGGCAACATGCTCATCACCTTCGACGACCTCTACCGGGTCAGAGACCTCTACTCCCCAAGGGTTGGTAGGCACAACCACACCATCGGACATGTCCAACGCTTTGGCGCCTGGATCGACGGGCATATGGCCTGGATCGAAGACGAAGGATGGGAACGCACGCTCCAATACAAACCCGATTCGCTCACCACCGAAGTCACCCTCACCCACGAAGAACTGGGCATCGAAATCATCTCGAACGATGTCGTCGATCTGCACAAGCCCGTCTACTTCAGACAGATGGCCGTGCGCGATCTGACGGGCAAATCACGCGATGTTCGATTATTCTTCCACTGCGATCTCTCAATCAACGGCTCACCCGTCGGCGATACCGCCAACTACGACCCCGCCACCCAAGCAGTCATCATGTACAAAGATGACGCCTACTTCCTGCTCAACACCGCCACCCCCAACAAGGTCGGCGTCGAACACTGGGCCATCGGAACCAAACGCGTCGGCGGCGCCGAAGGAACTTGGCGCGATGCCGAGGACGGGCAGTTGGGCAAAAACGCGATCTCGCAAGGATCGGTCGATGCCACGGTGGGTATCAACCTCCAGATCAAACCATACGCCACCGAAGAAGCCACCATGTGGATCGTCTGCACCGAGAACTATGATGATGCCAAACGCATCAACCGACGCATCTGGGAAATCGGCCCGGAACGACTCATCGCCCGCACCGAAGCCTACTGGAAACTCTGGTCACGCAAAGAACCCATCAACACCGAAATCCTCCCCGAACCAATCCAGGACCTGTACTACCGCAGTCAGCTCATCCTCCGCACCCAGATCGACAACGGCGGCGCGATCATCGCTGCCAACGATTCGGACATCACCCACTTTGCAGGCGATCACTATTCCTACTGCTGGATGCGCGACGGCGCACTCGTCGCCCATTCGCTGATCCTTGCCGGGCAAAGCGAGCTGAGCCGAAACTTCTTCCGGTTCGCTGAGCAGTGCATCGGCGACAAGCCTTACTTCCTCCATAAATACACCCCCGAAGGGCGATTGGCCAGCTCGTGGCATCCCTGGATGATCGACGGGCAGGCGATCTTGCCGATTCAGCAAGACGAGACCGCCCTGACGCTCTGGGCCCTGCGCGAGCACTTCGATGCCTTCCGCGATGTCGAGTTCATCAAACCCTTATATATCAGCCTGGTGGTCAGGCCTGCGATGTGGATGCTCGAGCACCGCGACCATAACGGGTTGCCCTTGCAGTCATGGGATTTGTGGGAAGAACGACGCGGGATTCACACTTTCACCGTCGCTGCGACCATCGGCGCGCTCAATGCTGCTGCCGACTTTGCCCGTGACTTTGGCGAAATGGATCGGGCCTCCTCATTCCGCGAAGGTGCCGAGCGGATGAAGGGGGCACTGCGTCGGCACATGTGGCATCCAGAGCACAAGCTCTTCGCCCGCATGGCGATCCCCCTCGAAGACGGCACTTACCGCCTGGACATGACCCGCGACAGTGCCAACTATGCGCTCTTTGCCTTTGGTGCTTTTGATCCAAACGATCCGATCGTCGAATCGGAGATGGCTTCGCTTCGTGATCGACTCTGGATCAAGACCGATGTCGGCGGGTGCGCCCGGTACGAGCGGGACTACTACCACCAGGTCGAATCTGAGAAGACCGACGATGTGCCGGGCAACCCGTGGGTCATCTGCACGCTCTGGCAGGCCCAGTACCACATCGCCCGCGCCCGGACACTCGAAGAGCTTCGTTTGGCGATGCCTTTGCTCGAATGGACCGCCGGGCACACCCTCGAATCGGGGGTGCTCGCTGAGCAGTTCGATCCGTATTCGGGCGCGCCGATGTCGGTGTCGCCTTTGACCTGGTCGCATGCGACGGTGGTTTCGACCTGCGTGATGTATATCGAAAAACACGACGAGCTCAAAGCCAAGCAGGCGAATCAGAAGGCATCAAAGCCCAAATCGAAATAGAGCACGCTCTGCACAGAGCCTTACCGGCTGAGCTTCGAGACCAGTTTGCCCAACGCTTCGAGATCGCGCAAAGCAAGAATCCGCTCGATCGCGGCATCCTTCTGCCCGTCTTTCTGCCCGTCTTTGGTCGTCACCTTCGCCAATGCCTGCTCGGCGCGCTTCCAGAGCCGATCGAGCTTCTTGGAATCCCCCATCGCCAGGGCCATATCGGTGGTGATCTCGGCGAGCCTGGTGAGCACGATCGTGTCGATGTGGTCGTAGTATCGGTTGATGATCTTGCGTTGAGCTGATGAATATTCGCGTCCGCCAGCCATATCGCACTCCAACCCTGCCTCAGCATTACCCTAACTTCGCCCTGATCTCGCCCTGATCTCGCCCTGATCTCGCCCTGATCTCGCCCTGATCTTACAATACCTCTGCCATAAGAGCGTGGTCATATGAATCCATAAAAAAAGCACACTCGATCTTGATAAAACGACCGCGGGGTGCATCTCGAAGTACCCCCCCAGGGACTTGAACCCTGAACACGCGGATTAAGAGTCCGCTGCTCTACCAATTGAGCTAGGGAGGCGTCTTGTCTGTGCAAATATAGCCTCAAACTCGGGTTGTGTCCAGCCTCGGGCGCATTGACTCTCCATCGCAGTATGTCTATCGTTGCCGTCCAATCTCCTGTGGTGTCATGGGAGAACTCGTCAGTACCTTGCTGTGTCTTTTCGCAGCACTTTGAGCACTCCGATCCAGCCGATCAGCTTTTGGTTCTGGTTATCCGAGTCCTGTTAGGAGAGCGCCAATGCTTCCATCACAACGCCAAAGCAGAGGCCGTTCTAAGCGTCGTCGTTCACATGACGCGATCACCGGCAAGACCCCCACAATCTGCCCACTGAGCGGGATGCCCAAGTTGCACCACCGTGCGTGTACCGAATCGGGATATGTCCGCCCGGGTCTTCGGATCAAGGTGCGCAAGCTCGGTATCGGTATCAACGCCTGATCCTGCCAATCGTCTATCAGCCCCAAACGCTGGAGGTCGGCCTTGTCGATTCGCATCGCCATTGATGTCATGGGAGGCGATCACGCACCCAACGCCATCCTCGATGGATGTATCGAGGGGCTGTCGCATCTCAATGATACCGACGCACTCGTGCTTGTCGGCCCTCAGGACCTCATTGACAAGTATCTGAGCGAAAAACAGATCAACGATCCCCGCATCGAGATCGAGCACGCCACGCAGGTCATCCCGATGGGGGCTTCGCCGACTGTCGCGGTTCGCCAGTATGGCGATTCGACCATTGTCAAAATGGCCAAGCTCGGCTCGAAGAAGGCCAAGGTTCAATGCGATGCGGTGATCTCCGCGGGCAACACCGGCGCATGCGTCGCTGCTGGTCAGATGCACATGAAACGGCTCCGAGGCGTCCACCGCCCCGGAATCGCCGTCACCTTCCCGTCGTTCCATGGCCCGGTTGTCCTCTGCGATGCCGGTGCCAATCCTGAACCACGCGCCACCCACCTCTGGCAATATGCCATCATGGCCGATGTCTATGCCAGAAGAGTACTCGGCGAAGAATCTCCCCGCGTTGGACTCCTCAATATCGGGTCCGAAGAGAGCAAAGGCTCAGGGCTCGCCAAGGAAACCGCCGAACTGCTCAAGAAAACCCCGGGCATCAACTACATCGGATACATCGAAGGGCGCGACATCTTCTCCGGTGTTGCCGATGTCATCGTCACCGACGGATTCGTAGGCAACACCGTGCTCAAAATGGCTGAGGGCTTTGCCAAGAGCATCTTCCAGGCGATCGCGCAGGAAATCTTTGAATACGACCCCAAGCTCGCTGCCGAGTTTGAGCCAATCGTCAAATCCATCTACAAGAAGAACGATTACCACGAGCACGGCGGCGCGCCGCTGCTGGGCGTCAACGGCGTCATGATGATCGCCCACGGCACCTCCGAAGCGCGAACCATCAAATCCGCAATCAAAAACACACTCGAATATGTCCGCGGGCATGTCAACGACGAAATCGTCGAACGCCTAGGGCAGCTCATCGAGATCGAACACCCCACCACCCAAGAGCCTGCAACCCAACACCCCGCAAACGAACAAAGCGAACCCGCGTCATGAGTGACACCATCGGCCCCCCCGGCGTTGAAATCATCGGATCAGGACGATGCCTCCCCGATTATAAGCTCACCAACGCCGATCTCGAAGAGTGCATGGAAACATCGAGCGAGTGGATCGTTCAACGCACCGGCATCAGCGAACGACGACGCGCCGATATCGCCAATGGCGAACGCACCTCGACCATCTCCATCAAGGCCATCAACGCCGCCCTCGCCGATGCCAAGGTCAAAGCAAGCGAGCTCGACCTGCTCCTTGTCGCCACCATGACCCCCGACTCGCCCACCCCTTCGATCGGGTGCATCGTTGCCAACGAGATCGGTGCTGGGCATATCGGAGCGATGGATATCAACGCGGCCTGTTCCGGGTTCGTCTTTACCCTCTCGATGGCCGACGCAATGATCAGGTCTGGAGCATACAAAACCATCGGCGTAATCGGCGCCGACACCATCACCCGGTTCATCGACTACTCAACCGCTGGTCGCGGCGCAGCGATTCTCTTTGGCGATGGCGCAGGCGCATTGATCCTGCGCAGAAGCAACGACACATCCAAAGGCATGATCGCCCATCGGATGCACTCCGATGGCGACGGCGGCAAGCACCTCTTTATCCCAAGCTCGGAGCTCGATTTCCCCGAAGGTGTTCCCTACGACGAATCGCTGTGCAATACCGTCCAGATGAATGGTAAGGCGGTCTTCAAGTTTGCAGTCAACAAGTTCCAGCAGGTCATCGCCGACACACTCGACGATGCCGGGCTCACCGCTGACGAAGTGGACCATTTCATCTGCCACCAGGCCAACTCGCGCATCCTCGAATCTGCCCGCGAACGCTTTGGCATCCCACAAGAGAAGCTGCTCGTCAATATCGACATCTATGGCAATACCGTCGCCGGTTCGGTGCCCTTGGTCTTTGCAGAGCTTGCCGAGTCGGATAGAATCAGACCCGGCGATAAAGTCATGTTCCTCGCCTTTGGCGCGGGGCTGACCTGGGGTTCGTCGCTCTGGCAACTCTGAGCGACCAGTATGTTCTTGTAGGGTATGGGTTATAGAGAATGGATTGTAGGGAGTGGATTGATGAGTACGATTATGCTTTGCCCAGGGCAAGGGGCACAAACCGTTTCGATGGGCAAACTCTGGAGCGAAGCCTCCGAAGCTTCCCGCGCGATCTTCGAGCAGGCAGACGAAATCCTTGGTGATTCGCTCGGTGCCCCGCTCTCGACCCTGTGCTTCGAAGGCCCCGCCGACACGCTCAATCGCACCGATGTCTCCCAACCCGCGATCTACACCGCATCGGCTGCCTGCTTTGCCGGGTGGCTTGATTCGGAAAACATCACCAAGAAAGAGCTCAATATCGTTGCTGCTACGGGGCTTTCATTGGGCGAATACACCGCCCTCTACCTTGCCGATGCCTTCTCCTTCGTTGACGGGCTCAAGCTCGTCGCGCTGCGAGGCAAGGCGATGCAAGAAGCCGCCCAGGCTGCGGACTCGTCGATGGTTGCCCTCATCGGTGCCGACGAAGAAAAAGCAAACGCCGTTTGCGATCAAGCCCGCGAAGGCGACATCCTCGTCGCCGCCAACTTCAACGCGCCCGGGCAAGTGGTGATCTCGGGATCATCCGCTGCCTGCGATCGTGCCGAAACGGTTGCCTCTGAGATGGGCATGCGCGCGACGCGCCTGAGTGTCGCCGGCGCGTTCCACTCACCGTTCATGAGCTCGGCTGGGGATCAACTCGCCGAAGCACTCGCTGCGACCCAGATCAACCCACCAACCTGCACCGTCATGTCCAATGTCACCGCATTGCCTCACGAATCAGACCCCGACGAGATCCGCATGCGTCTGGTCGATCAGCTCACCTCTCCTGTCCGGTGGGCTGCATGCTGCGAGCACCTCATCGCCAACCATCCGGACGCCGAGTTCCACGAACTCGCCCCTGGAAAAACCCTCGGCGGCATGATGCGCCGCATCGACCGAGGCACCAAGGTCCAGAACCACATTGAACCCGCAGCGGTCTCCTGAGACCACCTCACCACAGAAACGAGCACTCACATGACCGATCAGACCGATCAACGCGTCGCCATCGTCACCGGAGCATCACGAGGCATCGGACGAGCCATCGCCACACGACTCGCAGCTGACGGACGCCATGTGGTCTGCGTCTCACGATCGCAAAACCCGCTCGATGAGCTCGTCGCCGAGATCCAAGCCGCTGGGGGTTCGGCAAGCGCACAGACCTGCGACATCGCCGACTTCGCTGCCGTCGCGGCGATGGTCGAAGGCGTCGCCAAAGAGCACGGGCGGCTCGATATCCTCGTCAACAACGCCGGCATCACCAAAGACAACCTCATCCTCCGTATGTCCGACGAGGAATGGGATGATGTCATCAACACAAACCTCAAATCCGTCTTCGTCGCCTGCCGAGCAGCAGCCCGCCCGATGATGCGTGGCAAGTTCGGACGCATCTGCAACATCGCTTCGACCTCTGGGCTCGTTGGCAACTCCGGGCAGGCGAACTACGCTGCAGCCAAATCCGGGTTGACCGGGTTCACCAAAACCATCGCCCGCGAGCTGGGCAAGAAGAACATCACCGCCAACTGTGTCGCGCCCGGGTTCATCGAAACCGACATGACCAAGGACCTGCCCGCAGCCGTCACCGAGCACATCAAGACCGTGATCTCAACACGCGAACTCGGTCAGCCCGAAGATATCGCAGCAGCGGTTGCGTATGTGACGAGCGATGAATCACGGTTTATCACCGGCCAGACCATCGCTGTCGACGGCGGCATGACCATGTGCTGAATACTTCCACTCGGGTACCCAATGAGCCGCAGCCATAAGGAGCGGTCTTTGCGCATGAGTCGGCAAGAGAAGACCGCCTTACAGTCGCGGCTCGTTCGCATCACGCTGATACACCACCATAATCAAAATACCCAAAGTGCAATCGGCAGTGGTTGAGGTGCATCAGAATCCAGAGTTCGTGGGTCATCTTGCCCATCACCGGGCTGTCATGGAGCATCTTCTCGCCGGCATCAATCCGGGCGAGCTGCGTGCGCATCAATGCAAGCCCATCTTCAACACTCACCTCATCGCTCGGCAATACCGCTGCTGCCTTCTTGGGAAGTTTGATCCCGGGTTTCATCTGCCCTTTGGGATTCTTGACCATCGGCTTGAACACCAATCGCCCGAATATTCGGATGGGTAACGGCACCTTCATCGAGCGATCAAACCCATCAAACGAACTCGTCATGATCTTGGTGCAATGCTCAAGATTCTGCCCCACGCTCCACCCGCCTGCGGTGCTCAGTGTGCCCGCCCGGTGAGCAGCTTCGATGGTATCGAGCTCGGCTTTGAGCTCGTCGATCGAAAAGATTTCTTTGGGTTTCCAAAGCCGCCTGTCTGCATGTTTCATCGGTTTTCCTTCTTCAACCCCCTCTTGTGGGGTGATTTTAGTCCCCGTCGAAGCGGGTTGCTTGCTATTGTGCTGGCATGAAACCCGAATCGATCCTCGAAACGATCCTCTACGCCAACAGCCTCGAAGAGGCTGCCTGGTTTTATCATGAAGTCCTTGGGCTCGAAATGCCTCGGGAGCTCACCGACCTCGCGGTCTTGTTCCGGATTGACGAAAACCATGTCCTGCTTGTCTTTGATCCAAAGCAATCCGACCAACCCGGACGCCCGGTTCCCTCGCATGGCTCGCGCGGACCCGGGCACATCGCCCTGCGAATCCGCCCTCAGGACTACCAAAGCTGGATCGAACAGCTTTCCAAGCACGGAATTGCCATCGAACAAGAACAAGTGTGGGATCGGATCGACCCCGGAAAATCCATTTATGTGCGCGATCCATCGGGCAACTCGGTCGAGCTCATCACCGCGGACATCTGGAAGTAGATCGCAAACCTAGCCTCCGGAATAAACCTGAAAAACAATTCTTTCTGAATTCTACAATTCCGTATTCCCTTTCGCCCAAAGTATGTCAGACTAGACATTCACAGCAAGGGCGAAAACGGACGAAAGAGGGATCGTCCGTTCGCCCTCGCTGTTTTTTTGTATCTGGATCAAACCATCTGCGCGCTCCTAGACTTGGCCTATGACACACACGCTCCAGAATATCGGCACGGGTTTACTCCTTTTCGCAGCGCTAAACATGCTCGCTTCGTGTGCAGAGTCAAGCTCGGACACCAGCGTCGCAACACCAGCCTTCGAAGCCGACACGAGCTACCTCGACGAGCTCAATGATAACCAAGGCATCGACACCCGACCTGCCGAGCAGGCTCAAGATGAAACACCCGAACCCAAGATCGAGATTGCCAAAGAAAAACGATACGAGGACGAAGAACGCCACTGGGTCAGAGAAGACGGCTCCAAATCATTATTCGGGCGCGCACGCGACCGGGCCAAGGGATTGGGCGAACAAGCCCAAGGCTCAACCGAACCCGAGAACGGGCTCGCAATCACCGCGTTTGACGAAGAGTACGCCCAGGCAGCCGGGTTCGCATGGGATATGCCCGAAGATTGGCGCATGGCGGTGCCGGGGACTGGACGATTCGCCGAGATGTATATTCAGCACCGACTCGGCAACGCTTCGGTCTCCTTCACCAAAGAGACCGATTCGATCTCGAATATCAAACGCCGACTCGAATCCACCATCACCAGCACCTATTCAAGCAGAACCAGCGCCACGCTCACCAAAAAAACAGTGATGGATTTCCCTGTCACCATACTCGATCTCGAAGGCACCTACATCGACCCGGGCGCCAAGGGCACATCCAACGGCTCACCCTTCTACGCCATCCACGCAGTCATCATCGAGCTACCCACCACCAAAGTGCTCATCAAACTCTGGGGGCCTGCCGAGACGGTCAACCAGAGCAAGGGCAAGTTCGACGCGATGATCGAGCAGATGTATGAACGCTGATCCTCAAGACCCAACGATGACGATCCCTTGCCCGATCTGCCAGACCCCATCACCTGCGATCGGCCCAATCGTCCACAATCACCCGCCCACCGTAGCAGGTGTCGAAATCGACCTCGGCGACACTGTTTTCACCATGCGCCGGTGCCCTGATTGTGCCCTGCACTACAAAGACCCGCCGATCCCCATCGAGGCCCTTGTCGAGTGCTACACCAACGCATCGAGCGATCACTGGGAGCACGATCCATCGCCACGCAAACGACGATTCGACGACCTCGCTCAATGTATTTCCGCCCATGCCACCGGCAAACGAATCCTCGATGTTGGATGTGCCAATGGGGCCTTGCTGCAGTACCTGCGCCAAACCGATCCGAGCTGGCAATGCTTCGGGCTCGAACCCGGCGAAGCAGCAGCCCAGACCGCGACCGAGCGGGGCATCACCATCCTGGGCGCACTCTTCGACGATCTCGATCCTGAGAACCCCGAACACCAGTTCGATGTCATCATCGCGATTGATGTGCTCGAACACCTGACCGATCCCAACGCGTTCATGGAGCACGCCTCCAAACACCTGAGCCAGGGCGGCATCTTCATCGCCCTCACCGGCGATACCGATGCGTGGGGATGGAAACTCCAAGGCTCACGCTACTGGTACTGCAACCTGCCCGAGCATGTGGTGTTCTATAGCCGACCCACCATCGAACACCTCGCAACCAAGTTTGATCTCGAGCTCATCGACTACACACGCATCAGCCATATGCGATCAAAGGTCTCGCGAACAGTGCGCGACTTGATCCGCAACACCATCTGGGGTTTGTGCTGGCGTGCGAAAGGGTTTTGCATCGGGCCCTTGCGCAGATCACTTGCCACCAACCCGCCTCCGGGTTGGCTGCCCAATCGGGATCACATGCTCTTTGTGCTTCGGTTGATGCGCTAGAGGAGAAGATTTTACCACAGCGCACACAGAGAAAGAAGGCAGAGAAAAAAGAGGAGATTTGGTGAAGAGAAATGCTCAGTCCATAACCCTCTTCTCGGTCAATCTCCTACACCTTTATCGCGTACGCTGCGACCTTCAACGCGGCTTCGGCGAACAGGGTGGACTGCTTGCGGCTCCGCAGCGACGACCCGCTAATCCGCTTGATCGCGCTGTTCACACT
>WFPK01000037.1 GCA_015487555.1 Phycisphaerales bacterium | reverse complement strand
GGGGGGATTAGCCATCGACGCCGTTATCACCATCATCATCGGATGCTCCGGGGAGTCCATCGAGTCGATCCCAGACATCGTTGACATCGCTGACGCCGCCGTCGTCTTCGCCGGTGCGTGAGAGGATGTCTTGGGCGATCTGGTCGCCGACATCGTTGAACCAGTTGACCGCGAGCCCGGCCTGGAGGATATTGAATCCGCCGTCGTGGTTGAGGTCTTCGTAGGAGCGGAGCGAATCGGTGACCAGTGCGGCGGTGGGGTCGATGTTGTAGAGCACACGCGAATCGTCAGGCCCAGTCCCTCGGTAGAGGTAGTTGGCGATGATCTCGGTTTGCCCTTGGACTTTGGGCCATTCGTCAGCTGCATCTTCGTAGAGATAGTTCCCTGTGTGGCTTGGACAGTAGTAGATGTTGGGGGCGCCGACATATTCGAGCCCATAGAGCAATCCCAATCCATCCCAGAGGTTTCTTCGGCGAGAAGTAAACTCATCGCCATCAAGACGAACCGTGTCCATCCGCTCCGGTGAAGGGTACACAGCACCATTCGAGCGAGGCGGCGCAAGGAAGACACTCCCGGGGAGGCGTTCGCGGTGATCCTGGGCATAGACGCTGACGCCCATCCCAAGCTGACGCATATTGGAAGCACAGATGACTTTGTGGGTTGATTCACGGACGCGAGCGACCGCCGGGAGCAGCAGCGCAATGAGCACGCTGATGACTGCCATCGAAACCATCAGGTCCATCATGGTAAACCCACAGCGAGCGCGATGGGCATCCCGCTTCTGAGAAGGGCATCCCCGGCGGGAAACCTGACGGAAAGTCTGGCCTGAAGTCTGGCGGGATGTTTTTTGTATCCAATCCAACGGTTGACCCTAGCGGTTGACTCTATCACTCACGATGCCGCGACCGTTCCAGTACACACCCCCTTGGGTGTCCACTGAAACCGCACGCGTACCCCACTGCTACGATCCGTAGCGACCCGACGCACTGGTAAGATATCGAAAATGGCACAAATATGCAACCCATGATCCTCCATTTTGATCGGACATTGAAGAAATATCGGCATCTTTTCCGCGAACAAAACCCGATCGCCTGAGGTATTTTTTCAAAAACCTTGTTCAAGACAAGACTTGCAAGCATCCGCTCGATCTGGTATTCGTATAGACGGGCGGTCTGTGGGGTGTTTTCACAGGCTCCGGGCGCACTCGTGACCCCGGTGGAAAATGGAACAGAACGAATACACAAATCATCCCGTCCCAGGTACTCCCAATGGCACCGCTGACGGGTCGGTACCGAGGGGGAACCAGCCTCCTGCTCCCTCGCCTTTGCGAGCCAGCGATCTCACGGGTCAGAATAAGGTTGACTACGAACTGATGCAACGCGTCTCGACCAACCAGGAAACCGCGATTAGCGAACTCTATGACCGTTTCGGGTCGTTGGTTTTTCGTATGGCGTATCAGTCGATGCCGACACGCGCCGAAGCTGAGGATGCGGTTCAGGAGATTTTCGTTCGGCTCTGGCGCACTTCGGATCGGTATGACCCGCGCAAAGCTGCGTTGGTCACCTGGGTCATGCTTCTGACGCGTCGTCACCTTGTGGACAAACTCCGGCGCAAGCGTTCGCGGATCAAGACCGCGATGCTCGATGACTCATTGGCATCGGGGATCGGTGCGTGGGATGAATCCCAAGCTGGCAAACAGATGGAACACGATGAGCACTTCAAGGCGCTTATCAAAAAGGTCGAAATGCTGCCCGAGCTTCAGCGGACAGTGGTCATGCGGGCCTATCTGGGTGGGCAGACACTCAGGCAGATCAGCGAAGAACTTGAAACCCCTTTGGGGACTATCAAATCTGCCCTGAGCAGGGCACTGGTTCGTTTGCGTGAGCGAACCGGAGAGGAAATAAAGTCATGAATACCCACGAACTGATCGAATCCACGATGCTCCACGCACTGGGGCTCCTCGATGATACCGAGCGAGAAGCCTACGAGGCCGCCTTCGAGGCTGCGCCCGCCGATGTACAAGCACGCGTGCGCGATGATGCCCGACGCATGGCCGACCTTGGTGATCTGGTCTGCGATGCCGAGCCTTCCGCCGAACTCCGTTCATTGGTCATGGCTGCGGTCCGCGCTGCGATCCGTGAAGAAGAAAATGAAACCCGCATTGCACAGGAAGCTGCAGCAAGCCCGGTCATTGCTCGGATTACAAACACCACACACCCAACCAGCACACATTCCACCAACACACATTCGGCCAACACACATTCGGCCAACACACACCCGGCCCCTGTTTCACGCGCAACTTCCCAGCCCAAGCTCTCATCGAGCCCACGGGTCAATCGGTACTGGCGTGGCGCTGCGGTCGGCTTTGCTGCTGCTTCGATCGCTTTGGGCATGATTACCATCAACATGCAGCAAACCTTCAAAGAAGCCCAGTCTCGCGCCATCGTTGATCGCTTGTACGACACCATCGGCGCCCAGTACCTCGAATCTACGATCTTCGATGCCAACACCCAACGAGTCGCATTGACCTCGCAGACCAACACCACGGCCGTCGCTGCTGTCTGGGCCAATCCAGACTGGGACACTGCTCGCCTGTTTGTCAAAAACCTGACTGCCCAGGGTGACCGTCCATTGCGTCTGGTGGTCGTTGATGACGATGGGAACATTGTCCGCGAAATCGCAACCTTCTCACCCACCGGCGAGTTCCAAGACTTCAATGTCGATGTCAACCTCGCCACCGAGCGCCAGCTGGCAATCTACCCCGCGATGATCGAAGACATCCAGAATGCATCGCCGATTCTGCTCAGCGCGAACAGCTCGCTCTGATTGACGATTAGGTCGGCGGTTTCATATCGTTCATATCGAATGTCTCAGATCAAAAAAACGCCGATCTCGTATGAGATCGGCGTTTTCCTTGTGAACAGTTTTCAGCGCATCCAACTCATCCGGGCATCTGCCATTGGGACTCATCGAAGAGCGCTTCGACGCTTGACTCTTTCTCGAATCGTGCTTTGGCAGCACTGAGTCGTTTCCAGAGCACGCCTCCGAGGATGAGTGTCAAGAACATCGAGCCTCCAAAGATCATCCCGGCCATTTCGATCCGTCGGGTGTCGAGCGGCTCGGGGCCTGCCTTGGCAGGTTCTTCGATGATGGTCAATGAGCTCTCAGCTCGGCGAGCACGAGCGTTGTTGGCAGCACTCGAGAGCGCGACGGCAAAGGTGTCGAGCACACGCTGGGATCGCTGGGCCCCGATCCCACGATATTCCATCACGAGTGTTCCGGGCATCGCCGAGGCGACATCGAGCGATGTTTGCATCTCGGCTGCCAGATCACCAGGAACCGCAAACTCGGCAATTCCCCGGCGCTTCATCCGGTCGGCAGCAACTTCGAGGAACCGTGGATCACGAACCAAAGCGCCGATGTAGGTCTCCCACTGCTGCATATCGGCCTCGGTGAGCTTGGTGTCACCACCGGCTGCAGCCATGGTGACTTTGGCTGCATAAAGCCCCGGAGCGACGCGCCCGGACACAAACCAGCTCGTCGCGGCCAGGACCAATGTGATCGCAGCCATCCCGATCAGACCTAGGAACACACCCGAGCGCACTTCACGGTTCTGATACTTCCGTTGGGCTGCGGAGATTTCTTCGTACGCCTGGGCGAGCTCGGCACGCTTCGAGAGCACCTGCTCGCACTGGTCGTACCGGGTGCGCAATGCTTCGGTCGCCAGGCGAATCTTCTCGGCATCGCCGGCCATGATCTTGCGCATCTTGGCCAAACGAGCCCGTCGGGTCTTATTCCATTCATCAACACCAACCTTAGGCTGGGATTTTGCTTCTTCGAGCTGCGCATTGAGCTCTTCGATGGTTGCAAAGAGTTTGGAGGATTGTTCTTCGAGCTCGTGCACGCGTGCCTGACCCTTTGCGTGCTGCTCGTTGCCGATGGCGAGCTCTTCTTGGAGCTTGCTCAGCGCTGCCTGCATCTCTTCGAGCTTGCCCGCCGACTGGGCTGACTCTTCGTTGGCCAGATCAAGCTTCGACTGGAGCGATGCCAGCTCTTGCGGGTCGATATCTGACTGAGACTCGATGTGCGCTTTGAGCGAAGCACGCTGGGCCTGGGCCTCTTCGAGCTCTTTGGTAAGCGTTTCGACCTTGCTTTCGAGCTCACCCGTGCAAGCCCGCTGGGCGGTAAGCTCGTCATCGGCACACTTGGCGATCTCGTTGACCTGACTCGTCAGTGCCTGCACTCGTGATTTGGATTCCTCGAGCTCCTCTTGGAGCTTGCGGACATGATCGTCACTCTGTGTGCCAAGATCGTTGACCGATTGACGCAGCGATTTGATCTCGGTGTTTGCCTTGGCGAGCTTGTCGGTGAGCTCGGTGACCTGCGAAGCGGACTCTGATCCGACTTTGTCATGCTTGGATTTGAGCTCGTCGATCTGCGCACGGAGTGCTTGCGCGGTTTTTTGTTCGCCAGCGAGCTGCTGGGCCATCTCGGCGAGCTGCTTGCCATACTGCTCGCGGGTGGTATCGAGCTCGTGCTGAATTGCCCCCGCCTTCTCGGCCAACTCTTCGAGGGTGTGCGATCGCTCGTTGAGTTCGATCTCACGACCACGCAACTTGGAAACCACCGAATCGAGCTCTTTTTTGACCGCCTTGCCCTGTTCGGTCATCTCGCTCAATGACGCCCTTGCCTCGACGAGTTCTTGCGCAAGCACCTTGAGCTTGGCTGCCGAATCGTCTTCCCTGGCGAGCTTGGCTTTGGCTTCTGCTTCGAGCAAATCGAGCTCGGCTTTGCGCTTGGACAACCCGGCGAGTTGATCGTCGAGCTCTTGGATCTTGGCTTCGAGTTTTTTGTCCTTGGCAACCAGATCGGCTTCTTGCTGTTCGAGCAGCTCGGCCTGGGTGGCGATTTTGGATTCGCGCTGCTCGAGCCCGCTGGCGCGTTGGATCAGATTCATCTCACGCGATTCAAAGTCCTGTCGCATCTCGGCGAGCTCGACCTCGCGGGCGGTCAACTCGGACTCACGGGTGCCCAGCTCCTGGGCCTGTTCTTCGATCTCTCGCTTGCGCTTGTTCAGATCCGCCATTGCCTGGCGATGCTCTTCGTGCGCCTTGCGCAGCGCCCCGAGCTGCGATTCTACATGCTCGATGACATCGAGCACGCCGTCCTCGGTCTTGTGCATCTTCATCTCGGCTTGAGGATTGGGCTCAGATTTCCTGGCATTGCGAGCGGGCCGAGGGGTTGCCTCATTGGTTGATTGTTCGTGCTTGGGGTCCATGCACAACTCCTCTGGGCCAATAAGCCCGCACTTTCCGATACTGTTCGCCCAGCTGAACTCGGATCGTCACTTACAAATAGACAAATCATGTATCGACTTGGCCACCACACCGATCCACTACAGCGCGGGATCTGCGCAAGTCGATACGCGTCTGGGTGAGTTCGCCCGGTTGTGTCGGCTGGCTCGATCATTCCATCGTCCGAATACCTTCCTCCGAGTATCAAATGAGCACAATCACCCAGAGGATGGCATCCAAAACCATTCCATCTGTACGGGCTAAAATCGGGCATGGATCACCAAACCGATGGCGGCAGCGCCCTCACAAATATCACACTCGAGCTCGAAACCATCAAGCTCGTCATCAATCCCGCTGCTGGTGCCTCGATCAGTTCGCTGATGATCAAAGAGACCCAAGGCTCATGGGCACCTGTGCTACGCACCATGACCCAAGGCTCCCGGTCTGCTGACGATGCGGGCTCGTTTGTGATGCTCCCCTGGACCAACCGCATCAAGGACGCCCGGTTCATCTTCCAAGACAAAGACTTCCATCTACGATCCAACGCCCCGGATAACTCGGCGATCCATGGCATCGCCCGCGATCTCCCGTGGACCATCGCCGATCGGTCGCCGATCACCGCGCGATTGGTCTTCGATTCTCGCATCTTCGATCCCGATTCGATCAACTACCCCTTCCGGTTCGGCGCAGTTGAGCGCTTCGAGATCGGGCCACGCTCGGTCGAGATCGACCTCTCGATCACCAACCTCGACGATCGTCCGATCCCTGTTGGGTGCGGGCATCATCCCTATATCAGCCGGCAGCTTTTTTCTGATGCCGACGATCTACGCATCACGCTCGATGTCGCGGGGCGATACCCGACCAAAGGGTGCATTCCCATTGGCGATCCCGTTGACGATCCGATCTGCGCCCGCCTGCGCGCAGGCGATCGGCTCGGCGAGCTCGAGCTCGATGATGTCTTCGCTGGATTTGGAGGCAAAGCCATCTTCGATTGGGCAGCGAGCAATGTCCGCATGACCATGAGCTGTTCCGACAATCTCAATCATGTGGTCATCTACACCCCCAAAGACCAAAGCGATCGGCCCGCAGGCTTCGTATGCGTCGAGCCCACGAGCATGGTCAACGATGGATTCAATCGACACGCCCGGGGCAAAACAGGCACGGGTGTAATGATCCTCGAACCCAATCAGACCATGCGCACACAACTGACCCTCGCATTCTCTCGATGCACCCCGTGATCCACCGCCTGCTGATCCCTACTTCGTGAGCATCGAGAACATGTCGGCCTGCTTGTCCGCCAGATAACTCGACCGAACAAGCGGGCCGCTCATCACGACCTTGATCCCCACCGACTTGCCAAACGCTTCATACTCGGCAAACTCGTCGGGGTGCACCCACCGATCAATCGGCAGGTGGTTGCGGGTGGGCTGGAGATATTGCCCGATGGTGATGATGTCGCACGGATCGCCTCGCGATGGATCGCGCGGATCTCTTGGTCCATCATGCTCGCTGGTGATGGCGACAAGTTCTTCAAGAAGCTCGAAGACCTCTTCTTTGCGTTCGCCAATTCCGACCATGATCCCGGTTTTGGCGACGCCGCCTTGGGCTTTGACCCTTTTGAGCAGCTCCATCGTCCGCTCGTATTTGGCGCTTGGGCGGACCGCTGGGTGGCATCTTCGGACGGTTTCAAGGTTGTGGGCGAGGATATTGGGTTGGGCGTCGATGACCATCTGCAGGGCAGCCTCGTCGCCTTGGAAATCGCCGACGAGGACTTCGATCGCCATTTCTGGACACGCCTGGCGGGTTTGCATGATGGTCTGGGCCCAGATGCCCGCCCCGCCATCGGGCAGATCGTCGCGATCGACCGAGGTGATGACGATGTGCTTGAGCCCTGCCCCGCGGAGGGATTCAGCAACGCGGCGGGGTTCGTCACGATCGACCGATGCGGGTTTGCCGGTTTTGACATTGCAGAATCCACACGCGCGGGTGCAGGTGTCGCCCAGGATCATGATCGTGGCGATGCCTCGGGCCCAACACTCGCCCATATTGGGACAGGCAGCTTCTTCGCAGACCGTATGGAGCCCGTGGGCGTTGACATTGGCCTTGGTGTCTCTAAACCCTTGCCCTCCAGGGAGTTTGGCACGGAGCCAGTCGGGTTTCTTCTTGGGAGAGAGGTGCTGAAGGGTGTCGTTTTGGTTATTGAGGATCATGCCTGAGAGCGAGAGGGTGGGTTTGAGATTGGCGATGGGGTCGCCTCCGAGTCGGCGAGGGTGCCGATCGAGTGTGCGCTCGATCCCCAGGTTGGTTGGTCGGGTCTTGGGCTGTGATGTTGGGGAGGGATCGCTCATATTTACTCGACGGTGGGGTCAGGTATCGCATTCATCGGCGATATGGGTCATATTCTATGCGATCCGCCCGCCAGAGCGCATCGGGTGCGCCAGATCGACAAAATCAATGACAATAGACAAACAATCCGCACACTCTCGGACCTTTTCGCGTATTTTGGACATGTGAAATCATCCTCGGGGTGCCGAGTGGTCGATGGACTCTACGAGCGTATTGCAAGCCCAGAGGGCTTGTGTTGCTATGATGTGAACGGGAATACAGAGAGGCAGCGATCACAATGGGTGAATGCCAAGACTATCAGGCACACGAGACGAAAAGCAGGAGATGCCCAGTGCGCCAAATCGTCAATAGACAAGCAGTTGTTCGTACCAGAAAAGGCACCCATACCCGTGCCTCGAAGAGCGCATTGGTCCATATGGCCTTGCTCGGGTTTGGTGCACTGTTCATGGGGGGATGCACCTGGGATTCATTTATGGATCCCTCGACGATCGGGCGCTGGGAGCGCACCCCGACGCAGGTGCCGATTTTGGACCATATCGGCGCCATCGAAGAACCCAACGCCCAATGGGTCGAGATTTCGGAGATCACCTCGCAAGACCTGATCCCCGAGACTGATATCTACCGGGTGGGTCCTGGCGATTTCCTTGATCTGACGATCTGGGACTTGATCGTCCGGAATCAGCCTGAGTTTCTCCCGAGACAGATCGACCAGAACGGGTATATCCAGATTCCCCAGCTCGGGCGCATCTTCGTCAACAACATGACCGAGAGTGAGGTCGCCGACGCGATCGAGATCAAGATGGCGCCGCTGGTGGCCGATCCGTTGGTTTCGGTGGTTGTTCAGCAACGGCGACAGCAGGTTTTCCACCTCTGGGGCAATGTCAATGGTCCTGGTCCTTACTCGATTCTCAATGCGGATTTCCGAATTCTCGAAGCGTTGATCGCTGCTGGCGGATTCCCAGAGTTCACCAAGGATCTCTTTGTCATCCGTCAGGTTCCTCTTGATGATGGCACCTCTGATCTGGTTCCTGAAACGCCTGGCGATGAGGATGTGCTCGATTCGGTCGAGGATCCGATGGATACGCCTTCGGGCGAGCGTTTGCTCGATGTGATTGATGATCTGGCTGCTCCGGGGATGGTTTCTGGATCGCGCTCGGGCAACAACACCGGGTTGGTGCCCCACCAATCGCGAGCCCGATCGGTGGGTCAGCCTGAGCACGAGCCTTTGATTGATCTGGTTGAGTCTCCCCACGACTCGAGCAGTGATCGTGATGATACCGATTTGGACAAAGCCGAATCGGTAGCTCATGCGCCGTCTCCGCGCTGGCGTTTTCACAACGGCCAATGGGTTCGCGAGTCGGCTCCGGTCGCTGCGCGTCGGATGATCGACGAGCATGGGCAGATGACGCCTCGGGATTCGCGAGGCGAGTTGTTCACCCAGCGGGTGATCCGTGTGCCCGTCGAGCCTCTTATCTCGGGTGATGCCCGGTATAACATCATCATCCGCCCCGGCGACATGATCCATGTCCCACCCGCCGAGACTGGTTTTTACTACATCCGAGGCGAGATCAACCGCCCAGGTGTTTACAACCTCCCTGCGGTGGGCAAACTGACGCTTCTTCGCGCAGTGACAGCTGCGGGTGATCTTGGACCCACCGCGGTTCCCGAACGGGTTGATTTGACCCGGATCGTGGGCACCGATGAGCAAGCGACGATTATGCTCAATCTCCGGGCCATTGCAGAGGGCACCCAGCCTGATATCTATATCAAGCCTGATGATCTGATCAATATTGGAACGAAGTTCTGGGCGACGCCTTTGGCGGTGATCCGAGGCGGGTTCCGGACCAGTTACGGGTTTGGATTCTTGCTTGATCGCAACTTTGGTAACGATGTGTTCGGCGCCCCGCCGACGAACTTTACTGGACGATGATTGAGGCGATAAGTAGGCGATAAGTAGGCGATAAATGGGGACGATAATTCGGGCAATGTCCGAAGAGTTGGGCAGAATAATCCCAATCCCATGAACAGTTTGCACTTGCCGATCGTACCGATCCCTGCCTTCGGGCAGGGATCGTTTCATTTTTGCGCATCCAAGGGGGTTTCGGGCTTGGAACATCGAGATTCTCCAGCATGATGGTGTTTTCGCGCCAATCATCACGGACCTGCATAGCAGACCAAAGCGGACCGAGAATTAGGCCGATTTGGTCAGACAGGTCGTCATTGGTTCAAGAGATCACCCCATGCCTGGGCCCAGAGAAGGAACCCGAACAGGTCAATGAGTAGCGTACCGGCTTCAACAAGCACTTCGTCCCTCCTCCATGCAGACCAACGCGTGCTGGGGATTTTTACGCGCTCGGGGCTGATGATGACCGGGCTGGTGGGTGTGAGCTTTGTGATCTTGTTTTACCGGTGGTTTCATCACCAGGCCACGATCAGCCTGGCCTACACCGAGGATTGGGGACACGCCTTTGCGATCCCGCTGATCGCGGGGTATATGGTCTGGCAGAACCGAGCGAAGATCAATCAGACGAGCGTGACGGTTTTCTGGCCTGCCTTTGTGCCGTTTCTTTTGGGTCTTCAGGCGTACGCCTACAACCTGTTCAATGTCCATAACCACATGCTCCAAGGGATGAGTCTGATCCTCACGCTGGGTTCGGTTGTGCTTTGGCTTGTTGGGCCTGCGATGCTTCGGTATCTTTTTCTGCCCATCGCATATTTGCTGTTGATGATTACGATCTCCGAGCGGATCATGCTTGAGATCACTTTCAAGCTTCAGCTGATCGCTTCGCAGGGTTCCTGGCTGATTCTGAATCTGATCGGCAATCCGTTTGGTTGGTTCGAGGTTGATATTGATGGCAACACCTTGATGATTACCACCGCTGCGGGCGAGTCGTTCCCGATGAATGTCGCTGAGGCATGTTCGGGGATGCGGATGGTGGTGGCGTTTTATGCCCTGGCAGTGGCGGTGGCAGTGCTGGGGTCTTCTCAGTGGTGGCAGCGGATCGCGCTGGTGCTCTTGGCGGGTCCTGTTGCGGTGTTTATGAACATGATCCGTGTGACGGTGCTCGGGTTGTTGATGATGGTGAATCCGGATTTGGCTGCGGGCGATGCGCACACGGTGATCGGGACACTTTTGCTGATTCCTTCGCTGATGCTGTTTCTGGGGATGGCGTGGGTACTCAATCGGTTGATTTCTCCCGATGAAGACGCGGGTGTTTCACCCGAGCTTGCAGCAGGACAGGGTGCGGGACAGGGTACAAAGAAAAAGGGGACACCGTGATGGGCATGAGCACACAGGCCAAAGCCTGTGCCTTTGCGTGCGTGACGATGCTCGCCGGGGCCGGGGCGATCGGTGCCTACATCACCTTCTTTGATCTGCATATGCAGAAGAGCCCGATTTACCCCGAATCGAATCGGCAGGTCTCTTCGATTCCCAGCAAGTCTCCGGGGTGGAAGCAGATCGGGGCCGACCAGATCATGAGCGCCGAGATTGTCGAGACGCTGGGCACAGAGAACTATCTTTCGCGGGTGTACTATCGCACGCGTGATGAGGACCCGGATCGTCCTCTTGGGCTCGATCTTCATGCTGCATACTACACCGGGATGATTGATACTGTCCCGCATGTGCCCGAGCGGTGCTTTGTTGGTGGTGGGCTCCAGCAGGGTGATTTTTCGCGGGTGATGGAGCTGCCGATGGACACGAGCTCTTGGCGGGTCGACACGAGTGTGCCCAAAGAGTTCGCCGGGCTCGAAGGCGAAATCTACACCGTTCGATTGAATAACGACCCCGCCTACACCGATGCTCCGGGTTCGCGGGTTCGCCTGCCCAGAGGGGTAGGCCCAGATCTGCCTTTCAAAATACGAATTTCGGAGTTCATCGACCCCGACGGTGGCAAGCTCTATGCGGGATACTTCTTTATCGCCAATGGGGGGACCAAGGCCAATGCTGATGATGTACGCCAGCTCGCTTTCAACCTCAGCGATGATTATGCGTACTTCTTGAAGGTGCAGATCACCGGACGAACCTTCGATTCCTTCGAAGAGTTTGCACACTACGGCGGCGAGTTCCTCGGAGAGATCATCGGAGAAATTATGCGCTGTGTACCCGATTGGGTCGATGTGCAAATGGGAATCTACCCGCCAGATAATCCCAAAGGTGCCCATGCACGGGTGATCGGGCAAAATGAACAGCAACAGCAAAATGAACAGCAAGATGAATAGCAAGACAAATAGCAAAAGCAAAACGAGTGATTGATTTGACACACGACACAGACACGCTGCCATAATCGGGCTTGAGCAGCAATCCAATTCAAGAGTGACACACAACCCGAAGTGATCCACATCGCTTCAGAGACTGACCCACCAAGCGGGTCAATACAGCAAGGACGAACCGATGGCTTCTCGCATCAATACACGATTTGTAATTATCCTGATTGTGGGCGTAATCGCGCTGCTGGGCATGCTGATGCTCGCATGGAGCGTGGCGTACAAGAGTGCTGCCGACCTTTCCAAACGCGGCGATGAGCTGATGGCCCAAGGCGAATACAAACTCGCCGAGGTTGCCTACTCCAAAGCGGTCAACAAGGACTCGACCAACCCAGAGAACCTTCGAAAATGGATTGATGCACTTACCAAAATCACCCCCGAGACCGAAACTGAGTATCGTGATCGGTTCTATGGCGACTATATCGGTGCAATCAAAAAAACCGCAACGATTCTCCGCAATGATGTCGATGCCCATGAGCGGTTCCTCGCCATCCGCCACGAGATGCTCAAAACCACCGGCGGACGAAACATGCGCCCGCTGGCTGATGCGATTATCGAAGAAACCAGCGGGGCGCTGGCCTTCTTCCAGGAGGATCCCAATGAGGTCCAGCCTTGGGAGCGGCTCAAGCGGTACCGCGGATTGGCGATTGTTCGGATTGCCCGTGGGAATGGGTTGCTCGAAGAGGATCAGTACGCTTTGGCCCAAGATGACCTTGAGCGCGCGGTGGCTGCTGACCCTGATGATGCCGAGGCGGTCATCGGGTTGATGAACATTGTCACGATCAGAAAGAACCGTGAGCTTCACGAAGATGATTTCGATGGGCGCATTGCGGTTTACAAGCTTGGGCTGCAATCGGCGGATGATTTCTTGCGTGCCCACCCCGGAAACATCGAGATGATGATCCAACGGCTCTTGCTTGGTGTAGATATCGCCAGACGCGAGATTTCGATCTCGACTGACATTGACGATCGCCCCGCAGCCCTCAAAGCGGCGCTGGAGTCTTTTCAGGATGATCTCCAAGAGATCGCCGACCTGCTTCTGGGCTCATCGCGCGATCAGCTGAATCTTTCTAATCTGAACTTCTATTCGCGGATTGAAGAGTGGATTTCGCCCGCTTCGAAGCTTGCCAACTCACGCCAGATGGTCGATGTGATGATCGAGGATGACAAGGACAACGCCGAGCTGCTCTGGACGGCGGGCAAGATCGCCAATGAGGCGGGGTATATTGATGAGGCACTCGACTGGTATGCCCAGATCGACAAGCTCGAGACCAAGCCTTTGAGTTTTCAGGGTATGCGTCAATATGCACTCCAGCGTGATGCCCTGCTTGCCCAGGCAACGATCAAGGTTGACCAGGCCCAGGCATTGGTTGGGCTCGACACGCCTCAGAGCGAGATTGATGCGGCAACCGCGCTTGCTCAGGAGCTCCGCGATCGGTTTGCCGCCACGGTGACTGATGACAATGGTGCGCTTATCATGCTCGATGGCAAGCTGGCGCGTGTGCGTGGAGAGCTCGATGAGGCGCTCAGGCTCTTCAAGAAATACAACGAACAAACCCAACGGCTCAGTGTTGAGGGGCTCTGGCAAGAGGGGATCACTGCCTCGCAGATGGAACAGTATGGTGTCGCCCGCAAGGCGCTCAATGAGTTGATTCCGCTGGACAACTCGAGCAAGGGACTCAGCGCCATGTTGACGCTGGCCAAGATCGAAACCAAGCTCAAGGACTACAACGCTGCAGCCCAGTTGTACAGGGAAGTCTTGACGGTCAACCCAACGATGCAGCACGCAATCGACCGCCTTGCCGAGATCGAAATGCTGCTCAATCCTGAGCTCAATCAGGACCCAATCGTCTCGGCCATCCTCACCTCGCGGCAGATGAGGCTGGGCACCGCGACCACTCCCGGCGACTTCGCTGGCGCAATCGAGCTTCTGCGCGAAGCGGTGGTCGAGTTTGATTATGAACCCACCATCGCCCGTGAGCTCGCTGCGATGCTTCTCGATAGCAATGATATCGAAGGTGCCCGTCAGGTGATCTCGAAATCGGCGCTGATGAACCCGGGCGACCAGTCGCTTCAGACTATGGCCCAGGCGCTAAGCTCGGACAACACCGTCGATATTCGGATCGAGCTCCAGCGCCAATCAGGGCGCGACGAGCTCGAAAAACTCATCTCGATCGCCAAAATCGCATCCGACAGCGGCCGCCCCGAGCTCTTCGCACAGACGGTCGATGAACTCAACGCGATCGCGCCCGATGACAAACGAGTGGTCGAGTTCACATTCCTCAACGCGATCAAAACCGGCGATCTCGACACCGCTCGGGAAATCGCCAATCGCTCGCAGAACAGCCAGGTCGATTCGCTCGCCTTCCAAGCACGCATTGCGGTAACCGAGCAAGACCTGCCCAAAGCGATCGAGCTACTCGAACAGGCCACCGCAACGGGCATGGCCGATGCGTCGATCTACCGGATTCTTGCCAATCTCCAGCGCGATGTCGGACTTATCGAAGCCTCGATTCAATCGTTCGAGAACGCCCTGGCGATCCGCCCCGACAATGCGCAAACCTGCACTGAGTACCTCTGGACATTGACCACCGCCGGTCAGTATGAGGAGGCTTTGAGTATCGCTCGAAGACTTCAACGCTACGGGTCGACCAATCCAACCTTTATGAATATCTGGTTGAATCTTGAATCGGTCTATGGCGGCAAGCAAGGGCGGGACTTCGCTGTCCGCCAACGCGAGCGGATGCTCGAGCTCAACCCCGCCAATGCTGACAACAAGTTTCAGCTCGCCCGGATGTACATCACCTCCAAGCAGTGGGATGATGCACGGATGCTCATCAACCAGCTCCGCTCTGAAGGCGATACCCTCGCCTATGTTGAGCTCGAAGCAACCTGGTATGCCGACCAGGGTGTCTACCAGAACCGTGATGGACTCGAGCTGGCCAACGAGGTGTTTGCCAAGTATATCGAAGGGCTCGAGCCGCCCATCGGTGCTGAGCCTTATGTGGCCAATGCGCAGTTCATGCTCAACCGCGGACGCCCTGACCTGGCGGTCATCGCAGCCAACGAGGCGGTCAAGCGGCAGTCCCCCGACACGATGCTGGGCTCGATTCTCCTCGGCGATCTCTACACCCGAATCAATAATCTGAGCGAAGCAGTCAAGGCGTACAAAGATGTGGTCGAAAGCGGAGCAGACCCTGAGTTTGCCATCCGGAGTCAGCTGGTGACCGCGCTGACGAGCCTCAAGCGGTATAACGAGGCCCAAGCGATCTACGAGCAGCTTCCCGAGAGCATGAAGACCAAGATGGTCAACATGCTTCAGGCAGCCGACATCGCCCGAGGACTTGGCGACGACGCCAAGGCCCGCGAGTTGCTCAATCATGCGGTCGCGCGGTATCCCGAGAATCCGTTTGTGTATATTACGCGTGCCCAGTCGATGATCGGCGATGAGTCGCTGCTCAATGATCTGCTCTCGGATATCAACCGGGCAATTGATCTCCAATCGAATAGCTGGCAGGCGTATCGTGTTCGTGCAGCAGCGTATTTTGCGGTCGATCGGAAAGATGATGGGCTCAAGGACCTGCAAACTTCGATCCGATTGAATCCAAGCCATGACCAATCAATCTTTGCGGTGCTCAACGAGCTGCTCAACACTCCAGGCGGGGCTGGTGAGGCCCTTGACTTTGCCCGTGAGGTGATCTCGCGTCGCCCTGATGATGCGATCTTGATGTCGCGTATCGGCGGGCTCTTCAAATCGCGCAGCGACTGGAGCAAAGCGGCCGAGATGTATGGCATGGCGTGGAACAAACGCCATGCGATCGGCGATGGTGCCGAGTATATTGATTCGCTGGTCCGGATGTCACCACCCGACACCCAGACTGCCAATCAGGTCATCGAGGCGCTGGCCAAGATGGTCGGGGATATCAACAAAAGCCCCGGGCTCTTGGCAGCCCAGGCATTGGTGCTTCAGGCACGCGGACGCGAAGACTTCGCCCAACAGCAGATCACCAAAGCCTTCTACCTCTCGACCAACAACGACAATGATCTGCTCAACTGGGCGGGCAACCTCTCACGGTACTTCGAGAATCAGCCCATCGAGGCACATATCGAGTATCTCGAAAAGCTCAAACGACCCAATAATGATCCCGAGATCCGGGCCTGGCTGGACCTCTTCATTGCCCGCCGACTGGCATCGGACGATGAGAACACCGCCCGGTATACCGAGATTATTGATCGGCTGATGAAGAACAACGAGCACCCCGCGATCCAGATTCAGGCCTACCGGATCCATGGTGCTACGCTCTTTGGCCAGGAAAAGTTTGAGCAGGCAGCGCGTGTATGGGAAGAAGGGGTTGGATTGTTCTCGGACGATTATCAGCTAAATAATAACCTGGCCTATGTGCTCTCGGCGAAACTCGATCGCGCAGAAGATGCCTTGTCTTATGCACAAGTTGCCATTGAGCAGAACAAACAGCGGAGCGAGGCGTATGAAACGATGGCCGGTATCTACATCCGGCTTGGAAAATACGATGAAGCGGAGCAAATGATCGAGCAAGGATCGAACTTTATTCGATCCATCTCTGCGCGAGTCACCATGCTCATCACCGCTGGTCGATTGGAGTTAGGAAGAGGAAACATAACACAGGCGAGATTGAAACTCAACGATGCCAAGTCAATCCTGCGATCTTCACCAACGGCACAGCCAGCCTTGGAAAGCGATATTGAGGCGTTCGAGGCAGATATCAACACAGCCGACGGGTAAACCGTCCGACGAAGAGCAATACATGATATCCCTGCGTCCACTTTGGCTATCGGACGATTGGGATGACCACGGAGCAATGAAATGAGCAACCAACAGCCCAACCGCCCCCCACAAGGACCGCCTCGCGCGGGGACGGGATCGCCTCAATCAGCATCGGGTGGGGCAGCGGCCTTTGATCCCCTCAAGCTCCTCCAGAAGTATAAGTTTGTGCTCGCCGGCTCAGTCGTTGCTGGCATCATTCTTGGTATCGGAGCCCATGTATTCTTCTTGCTATTCTTCCCGGGCTACAAATCAACGGTGCTCTTCGAATGTTCCCCGGTGGAAACCGAGATTGAAACGATCTCGACTGCGACCATCGACGAGGATGAAATTGCCCGGTTTATGGGCACACAGGTCTTCACGATCAAAGGCGAGCAGGTGCTCTTCGCGGTGCTCGGCGATGCTCGGCTCAATGCCGAAGCACCCATGTGGTTCAAGCGGTTCTCCAACCAGCAGGGCAACCTTGATATCGTCGAGGCCTACAAAGATCTCGAAAAGATCATCAAGGCTCATGCGATTCCCAAGACCTATCTGATCGAGCTTTCGGTTCAGGTCGGCGATCGCAATGATGCTGCCGGGCTTGTTCGTTTGGTCAAAGAGAACTACATCCGTATTTTGAACTCGGGCACGAACTCGGGCATCACCACCCGCAAGGAGACTTTCCGCAAAGCGATCGTGGCGGCGCAAGAGACACTCAACGAGCTCATGGCACGCAAGAGCCGCCTGATTACCGAATCGGGAAGCGAGACCTCCGAGGTGGATAACTCGGCCCAGGCCGAGATGCTCCGTCTTGTGGGCGCTCAGATCATCAACAATCAGCAACAGATCGAGGCCTTCGAGGTCACTTTGGCCAATGACGAGGCCCAGCTCCAGCGGAAGGTCGCGATTAACTTCGATGCGATGCTCCGTGAGCGTGTTGAGGCGATGCCTCTGATTCAGTCGATCCAGCAGCAGATTTCGGGGCTCAACACCCAGATGAGCGCGATGCTCGCAGAGGGATTTACACCCGAACACCGAACCTATCGGCAGATGCTCAGCCAGCTCGAAGCCACCGAGCGCACGCTCGAAGATACGCGAGCCAAGCTGCTCATGGAATCGTTTGAGACACGGGTCGATTCGACGCGCATGGTGCTCGATCAGCTCAAGGCCCAAATCGCCGATCTGACCACCCAGCAAGAGGAACTCCAGACCGAGCTCAACGAGCTGACACTGATCTCTGAGGAAATTGCCGAGATTGATCGCCAGATCGAGAACACCCTCGACATGATGGCCGAGCACGAGGCCGGGCTTGCCGAGCTGAGCATGGCGGCGGGGCTTGATTCTGCCAGTCGGATCACCATCAAGAAGCCTGAGAATGTTCCCGATCGCCCGGCCTTCCCCATTATTTACATCATGGTCCCCATGGGGGTTTTCCTGGTCACCGCATTGACCGCGGGCGTAATTGTTGTCTTTGAAATGCTCGACCAGCGTGTCAAGAGTGCTGCCGACATCGCCTTGATTCCACGCACACCGATTCTGGGGATCATCCCCGATGCGGCTGAGGATCCCGCGAAACACACCTCGATGGAGACGCTGTTTATCGACAGCCCCAACTCGGTGCTCGCTGAGCACTATCGTCAGCTTCGGACCAAGATCACCAAGAAGATGGGGCATCATGGACACAAGACGCTGCTCGTTGCAGGCGCGATGCCCGGGTCTGGCGCGACCAATGTCGCTTCAAACCTCGCCCAGGCATGTGTCGCAGCGGGTAAAAACACGCTTCTGATCGACACGAACTTCCGCCGGGCGGGGATCCATACCGCCTTTGGGCTCTCGGAATCTCCGGGGCTTGGCGAAGCACTCGCAGGCGAAAAAACGGTCAGTGAATGTATCCAGAAAACCGTAGACAACGGCCCCGATGTGCTCGCTGCGGGTGCTCGCAATCTCCGTGTCGTCGAACGGCTCGGTACCCAGACGATGGGCAAAGTACTCGCTGAGACATCGGCAATGTACGATGTCGTGATCCTCGATGTTGCCCCGGCAATCGTTGCTGGTGATGCCTTGACCTTGGCAAGCCAGGTCGATGCGACCATGCTGGTGGTTCGAGCGATGAATGAGAAACGCGGGCAGGTCGCCAGACTCAAAAATGAACTCAGCGATAACCGCGCAGAGTTCCTCGGCGTCTTGGTCAACGGCGTACGATCATCCGCCAGCGGATACATGCGCAAGAACATCCGCACCTCGCATCAGTATCACGCCAAGGGCCCAGAGCACGCTGTATAATCAACGGAGCACGCGACCGTGGCTGATGCCCCCCAACCCAATGCGCATGGACAGAGCTCTGGGCATATACCCAAAGCTCATCGGCCTCGACACGCGCTGGTGACGGGCGGCGCTGGATTCATCGGATCCCACCTCGTCGAACATCTTCTCGCCCAAGGAACACAAGTCACCGTCATCGACAACCTCTCGACAGGACGCATCGAAAACCTCAAACCGATCCTCGATTCGATCCGCTTCATCGAAGCCGATGTCGATCAAGGGCTCGCATCACTTGGGCATGAATCTCGGTTTGATGAAATCTACCACCTCGCAGCAGCAGTCGGAGTAGACCTGGTCCTCGATGATCCGATCACCTCGATCAAAACCAACATCCACCAGACCGACGCGGTATTTGAATATGCCCTGGCCAATGGGTCGCCTCCAACACTCATCGCCTCCTCCTCCGAAGTCTACGGCAAGCCCAACACCGGAGTCTTCTCCGAAGAAGATGACCTGCTCTTTGGGGCAACCACCATCACACGATGGTCATACGCCCATGCCAAGGCGATCGACGAGCACCTGGCACTGGCGTATTGGCGCCAGCACAAACTCCCAGCCATCATCTGCCGATTCTTCAACACCGTCGGGCCAAGGCAGGTTGGTCGTTATGGCATGGTCCTGCCCAGGTTCGTCGAGTCGGCCCTCAAAAACGAAACGCTCAAGGTCTTTGGTGATGGAACACAATCGCGCTGCTTCTGCGATGGGCGTGATGTGATCGAGGTGCTCGTGCGGATGGTGCGCTCGCCGAGCTGTGCCGGGCGGGTGTTCAACATCGGCTCGGACCACCCCATCACGATCATGGAGCTCGCGCAAACAGTCATCGAGACACTCGAATCATCATCCGCAATCGAGCTGATCCCCTACTGCGATGCCTATCCCGCCGGGTTCGAGGACCTTCGGCATCGAAAACCCAATCTCGATCGGATCAAAGAAACAGTCGGGTTCGAGCCCCAATATACCCTCACACAGACCATCACGGATTTGGCCAACGAACTCTCGGGGGTTGAGCCTGCACCGAGCAAGGGTGGTGCGTGATGCTCAGCCAACTCACATCGCCGCCAGACTTTGGGCTCACTGAGGGGTTTGATCTCATCGAGGAGGTCTCTATCGAGGCGCTCGGATCGCCGGATGTTGCGATGACTGGCGGGGATATCGCCCAAGCAGCGATCGATCAGCTTGATATTCTTTCCGGGTACATCATGGTCTTCGCGGTGGCGTTTCTGGTCACGGTGCTCGTCACGCCTTTGATCCGCAAGCTTGCCCTGGCCAATGGGATCGTGGACCATCCATCAGAATCGCGCAAGATTCACAAAGCCCCGATCGCCTATCTCGGCGGTGTGGCGGTGTATCTGGGGATCATCGCCGGGTTGATTTTTAGTTATGTGGGCGCGGAGATTCCGGGTCTGATTGATTATCACCCGATGAGCTCCGAGCACATGATCGATGGCATTTATCACCCGTATGTGCCGCCTTGGATCGCGTTGGGGATGACCTCGATTGTGCTTGTGGGGTTGCTCGACGACATCACGGGGATCCCGCCTCGGGTCAAGCTCGGCGGACAGCTCGTCGCTGCAGCTGCCCTTGCGCTGGGCAATGTGGGGATCAATGTCGCAGCCGGGGTGCTCACGCCGACGCTTGGACGATTGCTCCACAACCCTGATCTGGTCTACCAGATTCCGATGCCCTTTGATATTCCCGGGTTTGGAACAAGCGTGGAGCTCGATCTGATCTACTGGTCGGGGACTGCAATCATCGCGATCTTTGTGCTCGGCGCGTGCAACGCATCGAACTTTATCGACGGGCTCGACGGGCTTTTGACCGGCGTGACCTCGATTGCGATGATCGGGCTCTTGGCGATTGCACTGACGCTGGCGATGATGGACGATGGGCCCTTTGATGCCCCGCGGATTATCTTCGGGCTTGCGGTGCTTGGCGCGTGCCTGGGGTTCCTCCCCCACAACTTCAACCCGGCGTCGATTTTCCTTGGGGATACAGGATCGTTGCTCTTGGGGTATTGCAGCGCGGTGGTGATTTTGTCTCTTGGTGATACGGGCAAGACCTGGCTGGTGGCTGCGGGATTGATTATCTATGCGATCCCGATTATCGACACTGCTCTGGCGATTATTCGTCGGAAGCTCGCGGGCAAGAAGATGTCCGATCCTGATGCGGATCATCTGCACCACATGCTCAAGCGGGCCTTTGGTATCAAGGGAGCGGTCTTTACGCTCTATGGGATCGGGATTGTGTTCTGCTTGCTCGGGGTGATGCTCAGCTACTTCCGCGGTCGATTGATCTACGCATTGGTGCTGATGATCGCGTCGTACATCGGGGTGTATGCGATCAAGGTCGCTCGCCAATCGCAGATGCTCAACGAGGCCCAAGGTATCAAGCCACGCAAGCGTGATGCCGAGGTTCAGATCGAGGGAGAATCACCCGATCCAGAGCGTCCTGTGCCGGTGAGCAAGTAGGATTTACGCTTCTGCATCTGCTTCTGCTTCTGCATCTGGGTGTTGAGTTGGGTGTCCAACTGCGAACTTGATGCTTGCTTTGGCATCTTTGAGTGCTTCGCGTGCTTCGGATTCGGAGCGGATCAATCGCCCGCCGACCTCGATGCTCAGGGTCGGGCGTGATTTTTTGAGTTTGCCGATGACCCATCCATCATTGACCATCACTTCGAGGGCCTGCATATAGATGAAGATGCTGATGTTCTGGGCGCCGCCGATGGTTGTCCGGGCGATGGTTTCGACGAGCTTGTTGTAGATTGTTTCGAGATCGGATTCGTATTTGAGCACCTCGACGATCGCCTTCCACGCCCCAGCCATCGGGAGGATGGCATCGGCGCGTTTGTAGCACATCACCCGGTTGATCCGTCCGTCTTTGAGTTCGCTCTGGTAGATTTCTTCTGCATTGGCCAGGTTGAGGGTGAAGTCATTGAGTTTGGAGATGGTGAACTTGGATTTTTTGCCGCTGAATCGTTCGATGAGCTGTTTGGATGATCCGACATCGAAAGCGCCGAACCCGGCCTGGTCGATGCGTTGGTTGGTGAATCCGCCTTGGGCGAGCCAGCGCCATGCCTGGGCGGGGTTGAGATTGAGCCCAGCATCTTTGGCGATATCTCTGCAATAGTCTTGCAGGTCGGTGAAGCGTCCATTGGCTGCGTACCAGTACTCCGCAAAGCGGATATGCTGATTGATATTGCGTCGTCCTTTTTCGTCATACTGGGATTTGATCCAGTCCGGGTCGAGTTCGCCGTGTTCGACTTCGAGGATGCTGTAGGCGACTTCTCGGGCGGTGCCATGGGCGAGGGTCATGCCCGCAGCGAGGATCGGATCGGCGAACCCGGCGGACTCGCCACAGATCCACCAGTTCTCCCCGGTGAGTCGGTCAGCGAGGTGCGACCAGTTTTTGGTCGTGAGCACATTGCCCCCGGTGGCGCTCTTGGCGTTGACGAGCAGGGCATTGATTTCTTTCTGTTCTTCGACCGCTTTGAGGAAGAGCTCTTTGGGCGAGAGCCCTGATGCTTTGTAGTATTCGCTTGGGCAGATGAATCCAACGGAGGCTCTGGATGGTCCTAGCGGGATGAACCAGATCCACCCATAGGACAGCGAACGGACCTGGACACGGGTGCCTCCGATGCCGATCTCGATGGCCCACTGGGCGTTGTCGTAGTAGTCCCAGAAGGCAACATTGCGCAGATTGGTCGGGGCCTGGGTCTCGACACCCATCGCCTTGCGGAGGATGGCCGCATCGCCCGAGCCATCGACATAATGGCGGGCGCGGACGATCTTACCCGAATCGAGCACAAGCCCGGTGATCCGATCGCCTTCTTTGAGCACCTCGCGGACGAGGGTCTCTTCGCGAACATCGACGCCTACGGATTGGGCGTGGCGGAGGAGGATTTCGTCGTACCGGTCGCGTTCGACCTGGAAAGCGGTGTGTCGGCGTTGTCCCTTGTATTGGGCGGGTCGCTCTTCGTCGATGAACTCCTCAGCGGGGTAGAAATCAAAGTCCCATGCCTCGGCGTCTTTGCCCCAGGTGTAAGACCCGCCGAGCTTGACGGGGAAGTTGGCTGCTTCGACCTTGTCCCAGACACCCATCTCGTCGAGGATGGCGCTGATCCCGGGGAGCTGGGACTCGCCGACATGCTCGCGGGGGAACTTGGTCTTTTCGAGAATCATGACCGAGAGGGCCGGGTTGTATTTGCGCAGCAGGGTCGAGACGGTCGAGCCGGTGGGCCCGCCGCCGATAATGGCGACATCGACATCAATAGACGCATGGGGATCGTTGACCATCTTGTTCACGCTCCAGATTCTGGGTTCCTAGACTTCTCTCAAGGCTCGGCCAAATCATACCAGACCGACCCTCCCTCGTCAGATCATGCCGCCTTGGGCATGGTATCAATCCACCAGATCGGAGCATCTCCCAATGACCCAACCCAATCGCACCCCATTCGTCGGCGGCAACTGGAAAATGAACACCACCGCATCCGAGGCGATCACCCTCATCGACGCGGTGCAAAGCGGGCTCAAGGGCGATTTGGTGGAAGTGGCGGTCTATCCGCCGTTTGTCTACCTTCGTGAGATTGGAAGCCGATGCGCCGAGTCCGATATCCTTCTCGGTGCCCAGGACTGCTGGCACGAGCCTTCCGGAGCATTCACCGGCGAGATATCAACAACGATGCTCAAAGATTGTGGGGTCACATCCGTCCTGACGGGACACTCCGAACGCCGACATGTGATCGGGGAATCCGATGAGCTGGTGAATCTCAAAACCAAAGCCGCGATCGGTGCCGGGCTCGTCGCGGTGCTGTGTGTGGGCGAAACACTCGAACAACGCGAAAACGGGCAGACCGATGCGGTCAATGAATCCCAGATCAAAGCCGGGCTTGCGGGGGTTGGAAAGGATGAGCTGGGCAAGGTGGTCATCGCCTACGAACCCGTCTGGGCGATCGGCACGGGCAAGACAGCCACCCCCGACGATGCCCAGGATGCCCATACCAAGATTCGAGCATTGGTCGCCGAAATGTACGATCAGCAGGCGGGCGAGGCGATGCGGATTATCTATGGCGGGTCGATGAAGCCGGGCAATGCTGGCGAACTGATGGCGATGCCCGATATCGACGGCGGGCTCATCGGCGGGGCGTCGCTGACGGCGGAGGATTTCCTCGCCATCATCGACGCCGGGGCGACTCAGAAGGTCTGATGGGCCCCGTAGATTGACCCGAAAATCGCATTTTCCTGATGTTCGGGCGATGCTCAGGCATCTGTCTGCTCTGTGAGGGTGAAGTAATCTCATCATGCGCCTAGACTTGCCTCCGCATGTATGAATCCATTTGTATGATGCGATGACCTGACCTTCGAGGAGCAGCGCGTGCCGATTTCCGCTCAAATGACTGAATCCATCTCGACCATTCACGCCACGCCCACGCTGGCGAACTTGTCGCTCGCTGCGGTGAATCCGGTGGTGACCAACCTGCTCATCGGGTTGTTCCTCCTGATTTCGATCGTGATGATTTTGCTGGTGTTGATTCAAAGGCCTCAGGGCGGCGGGCTCAGCGGGGCCTTTGGTTCTGGTGGTGGTGGCGGCGCGGGGCAGACGGCCTTTGGTACCAAGACCGGCGATGTGCTGACCTGGGCAACGATCGGCATCTTCGTCGCCTTTGTGGGGTTTGCGATCGTGCTCAACTTTGCGACGCGCCCGGTCGATCCGACGACTGTGCCAGCGCGCATGGTCGCCCCGGCGGGGAGTGCGCCAGCCGACGAGACGGATGCTGCCGACGCTGCCCAGAACCCGCTCGATCAGCTCGATGACCAGGGCATCGAAGAGAACGCGCAAGAGAATATTCAAGAGAACGCTGCTGATACTTCGCCAGGTAACGATCTCCCCGCTGATGATGAATAACCCCTCGTGCACCCCGCAGAACCCAACCAACGATCACCCATCTGATCGCGCAGGAGATTGTTCGTGATTCGAAGCATGACCGGATTTGGAGACGCATCGAGCAGTGATACTGGCTCGGTCTATAGCGTCGAGGTGCGCTCGGTAAATAACAAGTTTCTCAAGACCTCGATCCGGATTCCGGATCGGTTGGCAACCTTGGAACCCGAGATCGAGCAGATTGTCCGCGCTTCGATCTCACGCGGCTCGGTGACAGTCACGATCAGCTGCACCGAGACCGACGAAGGGGCTGCCCAGGAAATCAACGGCCCAGCGCTGCGCAAATACGCCCAACAAATCGCCGATTCGATCGGCGCACCGATTGAATCGGTCTCGGTCGCTCAGCTTGTGAATCTCCCCGGAGTATTGGGCCCGCCGAGCGATGAAGAGTCCCGGCTTGGACGCGCCCGCACAGCCATCCGCCCGCTTGTCGAACTCGCCCTCGAGCACCTCGTCGCAATGCGCACCCGCGAAGGGGTCGCCCTTCATGATGATCTGATCGGGCATCTTGATCTGATCTCCGAGCACCTCGAGCAGATCGCCAAAATCGCTCCGCGAGTGATTACTGATTACCAGAGTCGGCTCAAATCTCGGATAGAATCACTCGTCTCTGAAGCAGGAGTCGAAGTTGAGCAAGTAGAGCTGATCCGTGAGATCGCGGTGTATGCGGAGAAGACGGATATCGCAGAAGAAATTGCCAGACTCTCCGAGCACCTGATCCATTTCAAGGATTTGCTCAACGATGACAGCGATCGCCCATTGGGGCGCACAATGGACTTCCTTGCCCAAGAGCTCTTGCGTGAAGCCAACACGATCGCATCCAAGAGCCCCGATGCGAAGATGAGTCGGCTGATCGTCGAGATCAAAGGGGCGATCGACCGGATCAAAGAGCAGGTCCAGAACGCCGAATAGCCAACCCGATCTTTCCGTTCGCTTCTCACCCAACGGAGCTTGCCCACCGATGTCATCACGCCAACAGCTCAGTCAGCGTGAGATTGACCAGGTGCTCGGGAAATACACACTGGGCACCATCCATTCGATCTCCGAGCTCGCTGCCGGGTCGGTGTATTCGCCTAAGGTCATCGTCGAAGCAGACCGAGGCAAGTTTCTGCTCAAGCGCCGGGCGCGCGGGCTCGATCTGCCTGGGATTGTCGCGTTTTCGCACGAGGTGATCCTGGGGTGTTTGGAGCAGGGTGTGTGCGTGCCGCCTTTGATTGGAACCTCGGCGAATAACAACTCGATGGTGCAGTTCGAGGATCAGGTCTACGAGCTCTTCGTGTATATCCAAGGCGAGTTCTTCGACCGATCCCCCGCGATGATCGGCGTCCATGCCCAGCAAGCTGGCGCATTGCTCAGCGAGGTGCACCGGGCGCTCGATACCATCACGACACACTTCGAGCCCCCCGTCGAGCCGATGACGATTGATCTTGGACGGGCTCAGTTGCTCGATCATCTTGGATCGGACATCGACGCTGACCAGCGAGATCATCTCCGTCGGCTGATCGAATATGGCAGCGAGCTCGCCCAGGCAAACGCCCAGCGCCCCGCGCTGGTCCATGGCGATTGGCACCCAGGGAACATGATCTATCGAGGATGCGAGATCGTTGCAGCGTGCGACTTTGACAACACACGCATAGGATCGCGCCAGCGCGAAGTGGCCCAGGCGATGGTTCATTTTTCACTCAGAGCACCCGCGCCCGGACAAAGCGCCCAGAGCTGCGATCCTGATCCCGATCGGGTTGCCCTTGCCAGCTTCTGGAAGGGGTACTGCTCGGGCAACGCCTCAGCACAGACCCTCAAACTCTGCGTTGGACTCATGCCCGCGGTGATGATCGACGAAGCGCTCGCTTGGGTTCCCTCACGGAGTTCCCAGACAGCCAACGAGTCCTCCGATGCGATGCTCGTTGCAGTTACCCGCAAGGCAATCTGGCTCGATGAGCATCAGAGCGAGCTGATCTCGACGATCGAATCTGCCCAATGACCAAAGATTGGCCGAACCCGATCGGGCCAAATCTGGTATAGTCCGCCGATGAGCACACGGATGAAGATAGACAGATACATCATGGCTTTGGGCTTGGTGCTCGGCGGGGGCATTGCCCCGGTGATGGCCCACCAGCCCGATACGCGGACAAGAGAGCTCGTCAACGAGCTGGCAAGCCAAGCCTGGCTCGAACGAGACCTGGCGACCCACGAGCTCATCAACTTCGCAGAAGACATCTCGCTCGATGAACTCGAACACTTTCTGCTCGACCCGGCCCTGACTCTTGAGCAACGCACCCGCCTTGTGTTTGTCTGCGTTCAACGGTTTGCCGAGCATCCCAAGGGCGGGTTAGGGGTTTCGTTTGGACAGGTATCTCCGGGTTCGATCGAGGTGATGCCGATCGAGAACAACCCTCGATTCCCCGCCAGCGCAATGCTCAACCCCGGAGATGCGATCGCCAAGGTCGATGGCGTGATGATGATGAGCACGCTCGACCTTCGGCTTGAAATCCTCAGCCGAGAACCCGGCGAGGTGCTTCCCGTAACCGTCATTCGCGCAGGTCGGCTTGTCGAGATGGAACTGCCCCTAGGCTCGTTCAACGAACTCGTCGGCGGCACAAGGCTTGATCCGATCGAAGCCAGGCGGGCACTCGAACGCCGATGGGCACGCAAAGGCATCGTCCTCGATCCACCCGAAACGATCGGATCGGGGATCACCAAAGAACACTGGGCCCGCGCAGCCTTTCCCCCTGACGCATCACCCAATGCACGCGCAACCACCAGACGAGTGCCCACCGCGATGGTCACGGGGCCGCATCAGCTTGTGCGTACCGGGCCGAGTTTGAACCCGCGCCGGTTCATCCCTTGGGCATCGCCTGAGCGTATATATGAGCGGGCTGTGGAAATCATGATGATTCTCGCCGGGCAGAGGAAGCAGGTTGATGATGCCCATCGCGGGTTGCTTGAGCGCGAGATTCGTCAGCTGGTGGCCGAGCTTGAAGCTCTTGAGAATAAGCATGATACCCAGCGTCTGCAAGCTCAGATTGACGAACTGAGCCGATCACTCGATGCGCTCGATGCGCAGGGCAATGGGCTACCCGCTGAAGCATCGCCTTAGACTAAACGGATTCGAGGTCTGCGAGCACCTGGGCGACGGCTTCTCGCCCGGCAACGATCGAATCGTGCGCGGTGTCGTCCTTGGTGAGTTCAAGAGCTCGTTTGCACCGGTCGATACATTTCTTTCGCATGGAATCGCGTGGGATATCGAGCCCGTTGTCATAGGCGTCGGCGAGCTTGACCAATCGGGCCTGCCATGAGCCTTGGGCGAGGCGCTTGTCATAGTCGGCTTCGCGTTTTGATTCGCGCAGGAGCATGTTCTTGGTCAGCAAGGCTACGCAATCGGCAATCTCGACGCCGAAGCGTTTTTCGATCGCATCGTAGTCGGTGCGGGTATCTTCGATGGTGTCGTGCAAGAACGCTGCGCAGATGGCCACTTCATCATCGCATCCAAAGACATGCGACACCACCATCGCCACGCGCATCGGGTGTGCGATATATGGGGTCTTTTTGTCCTTGCGGTACTGATGCTCGTGGACGCGGGCCGCGTAGGACGCTGCCTGCTGCCAGCGTGATAATGTCGTTGCTGCTTGGGATGAACTCTTCATGAGATGAGCATACCAGAGTCTTCACACGAAAACCATCGCCTGCTTTGGGCAAGTGGATTCATGCGCGAGATTGCTTGCTCAGCAGCAGATCAGAGCCGATCGACGACAATCCTGACCTTGGCTGGCGATGCACCATGTTCGTCGAAGATGGTCAGCTCGTTGTCGGCTTCGGGATTGAGCCAGGCGCCCGGGATCGCCAGTGGGATCGCAGGCTCGACGGGTTTGGCATCTTTGGTCGCGACGAAGTATCGCCCCATCGCCTTGCCATTGAGATAGACCTGCCCCTTGGTCATACCCGAGAGATCAAGCGAGAGGGCAACCTTGACCCCCGGCGTCTCGAACGACGATCGCCACCATGCCGGCTTTTCGACCTTGGCGAGCTTGCCCTTGGCAAGCGTATCGAACTCGATCTCGGCGGGGGTTTCCCATTTGGCAAAGGCCCATTCGCACCCGGCGGTGATCGCGTTGGATGCCTCGATGAAGCTCCCCTTCTCAACGATGAGCTTGAGTGCTTCTTGGACATAGGCTTCGCCGTCGTGCGAGATCGCATTGCTCTCAAAGGCCAGCTCGAGGACATTGTTGCCCCGCTTGATGGTCTCATGATCGAGCACCAGGCGCTGGCGATGGTTCGCGTCGTAGAGCCTGATGGGTTCGTCGTTGAGGATCACCATCGTCCGCACGCTCAAAGCGGGGAGATCGAGCACAAGCGAAGATTTCTTGAGGTGCTTGAACGACCAGGTGATGCGACCCGGGAGGGTCGAATCGCCGAGCTGGAGCCCGAAAACCGGCGAGCGGTATCCCAGAATCTCGATCGGATCGCCGATCTCGATCTTGGGTTTGGCAATCTTGAAGGGGACCTGCTCGATGAGGTGCCCGAAGACGCCCTTGTGCCCGGTCATGTCCGAGCCCGAGTCCACACGCCCCATGTTGTCAGCAAGCATCACGAGTTCTTGATCGCCTTTTTTGGTTGAAAAGGTAAGCACATCGTCTGCGCCCGGCCCGTTGCCGAAGATGCCCACATGCTCGCCATCGAGGAAGACCGAGACGCGATCGCTCGACTCGGGCGCGATGATCTTGAGCTTTTTCGACGCGCTGTTCTTGATCGTGACCTTGTACCACCCATATCCATAGGGCGTGCCGAGCTCGGAGAGATCCGCCGGTCCTGGGATTTGTGCATAGCGTGGGCTGTTGCCATCGATGTGCTCGTCGGGTGTCGCCAGTTCCCAGTTGCCCAGATTGACTTTGGGGAGTTTTTCCTGGGCGTATCCTTCGATGTATTTGGTGTTGTGGGTTTTGGCGGTGCCTTTGGGGTCGATGTGTGTGTGGGACTTGCCATTGGTCGAGGGGATGGGTTGTCCATCGGGCGTGACGCCTGCGACGCCGACATAGATATGGTCATCGTGGACATAGGTCTCGTCGGCCATTTCGTCGCAAACAACGATCAGCATAATGCCCTCGTGATCAACAACCAAAGGCTTGCGTCCTTTGGGAACTTCGACCTCCATGGGGGTGCCGTTGATTGACACTTCGCCGATGGCATTGGCAGCACCAAAGAGGACAAGGGCGTTGTCGGTGGCGGTGAGTGTATTGAGCGAGGTGTAGTCGAGGGTGTGCGATGGGGAAAGGTTGACATCGAACATGCACCAATGGACGCGCTGGTGCCCAAGGCGCACTGGCAGCGATGAACCATCAGAGAGGAGCAGGTTCAATGTGCCCGCTTTGGACTTGGGAGGCGAGAAGATGAAGATCACCGATCCCTGGGTGCCTTGCATGTGTATCACGACATGCCCGTTGATTGACCCGGCGTCGGATGCGGGGTCGATGACAATCGGCGGGGTCTCGTGCTCGGTATGGGCAAGGACGCGGGCAAAGCTCGATGCAAACATGGTCAATCGGCGCACGCCGGTATAGACGGGGGTGGCGCGTCCGTGCTCGTCGAGCATGGCGTTGGCGTCTTGGGTCGGCATGTAGGCATTGAAATCCCCCACGGGTGCCATCGCGGCGTGGAATCCAAACGAGGTGCCCGAAGCAAAGTTCGAAAGGTTGAACTGCCCGCCCGCGCACATGATCTCGGCGAGCTGGCGCTGATAGGTCAACCCATCGAGAGGCTCGGGCATGGGGCGGGCAAAGATCGGACGGGACTTTGGGCCATAGTCAATGACAATCTCAGGCTGATCCGGGCGCACCGCGGTAAGCTGGCGCATGATCCCGAACATATCTCCTGATCCTGACCACCCGTCGATGTCGCCTTCGACCCCTTGCCAGAGGTTGTTCGAGTTGATCTTGGGGACGGTGAACCCGGCTTCGCGGAGGTAGCGTCCCAGCTCGCCGAGGTAGCCTTTGGCTGCGACGGGATCGCCACAGTTCCACTGGGCCTCGTTCTGGATCATGATGATCGGGGCGCCCTTGGTGACGGATGCTTGCAGGTCTTTGACTTGCTTGGCGAGGGTATTGAAGTATTTGCCGACCGCTTCGAGGTAGGGCTGGTTAGGTTTGCGAACTTCGAGATTGGGGATATTGAGCAGCCACGCGGGGAGCCCGCCCAGGTCCCATCCTTCGCCGACATATGGGCCCACGCGGAGGATGCAGTGCATGCCTGCTTGGGCGATGAGTTTGACGAAGTGGCGGATATCGTTGTTGTCTTTGAAGTCGTACGAGCCCGGGCGGGTCTCGATGAGGTTCCAGAAGATCGGAGTTTCGATGGTGTTGAGCCCGGCATGCTTGGCTGCGTGGATGCGCTGGGCCCATTGGTCGCGTGGGGTGCGTTGGAAGTGGATGGATCCTGAGACGATCCAGATTCGTTTACCATCAACGGAGAGTGTCCGACTATCAAAGCTAACCGCAGCCATAAGATGCCCTCTGATCAGAACTTGCCGCCCCGGATGTGTGCCTTCGACATTGGGTTGACAAGGAGGTTTTGAGTTGGTGGAGACCCTAGGAGCTGGCCCAAAAAAGGCAAGTTGCGGACCTTCGCTCAGCCTGCCCAACTGGTCAAAAACACGAGATCGCCGAGCACCCAAACCAATGCTAACTCGCTGCCGCACATATAGTTACAACCCGGACGCCAGCCATGTGTACGCGCAGAACAATTCGACATCTCACCCATTGATAACTTTGAAAATTTATCGAGAGGCCATCAGGCAATCGCCCAAGTGTTCGGGTTTCGGATGGGCGACAGTACGAAGATGCTCAGCTCGCCCAGCACTCATACTCATCGTGGGTGATGAGGGCTTTGTTGATTTCAAGGAGATCGCGTGTACCGGTTTTGGTGAATCCGCATTTGCGGGCGATTCGAACTGACGCCGGGTTGTCGCTGCAGATCTGGGCGCGGACACGGTGAAGCCCGAGCCCGATGGGATGCTCGGCGCGTGCGAAATCGATCATGGCCCCAACAGCTTCGGTGGCGAGCCCTTGCCCGGCAAGGTCGGCATCGACCCACCAGTTGGCTTCGCTGGTCCATTCAAGCCCACGCTCGATCTTGATGAGATTGAACATCCCCACAAATCGCCCAGCGTCTGGGCCCGTTTCGAGAAACGCTGCCCGTCGCCAGGCGGTGCCCTCGATGTCCTGGATGCGGGCTTTGGTCATGGTGCGCTTGAAGAAATGTGCATCGGATTCGTTCTCGTTGGTCAGCGGAATCCATCGGCGAAGATTCGACCGATCACGATTGATCGCCTCTATAAAAGAAGCTTCATCGTTTGGAAGCAACAAACGAAAAACGAGACGCTGCGTGGTCAAATCCTGGCGAGGCAACACCTCAACCGGACGGCGGTTGATCACACGCGCTTGCGTATGAGGTGTGAAGGCAAGATTGTGCAACTGCACCGAACTCATATCGAACTCCAATACTGTCCGATATATCGTCATACAAGTTATCGAACTGAAGATCCGTCGTCCGGGAATGTGAAGTTTTTGGAGTGTCCGATAAGAACTCGAATCCGAGTGCCATGGCTTGACCGAAGGGCAAGCCATGCTCCTCAGAATCATCTACACAACCCAAAACACGGCTTGCCGAAGACGGTCAAGCCGTGGCACCCGGCCCTTCGGGCACCTCCCCCGTCAGGACGAGGGAGGGACAAAGAGGCTCAGAACCGTGAGCGCAGGAGTTTGCACCAGAGCCGGACGCATTCGCGCCGTGGGGCGTTGAGGCCGCACTCTGGGCAGGTGTCGATCTCGCGCGGGCGGGCGGAGAGGTCGTAGAGGCAGTGGACACAGATTTGACACCGTGCCGGGAGCAGGCTCCGTTTGATGCGATACTTGCCAATACATACGAACACAAAGGCAAGAAAAAACACTGGCAAGATGAGCAAGAGATAGAAAATGAAAAGTTCAACCATCGCCATCACCCAGCCGAGTGTGCCACCAATCATCCCGATCAGAAGAATGAACCCGGCAAAACCAAGCGTGAAGAGAATCGCATGCGTTGTCAAATAAAGTACCCGATCACCCCAACGCATCACAAAGGAATGACGGCGACGGATCTGGGAGATCGTCAGATTCGGAGTCACCGACCGAGCCTTTGCTCGCTCGCTCCACGGGCTTGGAATCGCCATCACTCCACCGTCACGGACTTGGCCAGGTTCCTTGGCTTATCGACATCGTGCCCGCGCAACACCGCCGCGTGATACGCCAACAACTGGAGCGGCACGACCGTCACCATTGGGCTCAGACATTCTTCGACCGCGGGGACATACAAGACATCCTCCGCGACCGTCTTGATCTGCTCGTCGCCTTCGGTGGCGACGGCAATCACATGGCCGCCTCGGGATCGGACCTCTTCAATGTTGCTCATCACCTTGTCGTATTGGTTGCCTTGGTTAGCAATGAAGACGACGGGCATTCCTTCGTCGATCAGGGCGATTGGGCCGTGCTTCATCTCGGCCGCGGGCATGCCCTCGGCATGGATATACGAGATTTCCTTGAGCTTGAGGGCGCCCTCCATCGCGGTCGGGTAGTTGTAGCCTCGCCCGAGGAAGAGCCAGTTGTCGCGGTGGACATATTTTTCGGTGATCTGGCGGATCGAATCATTGGTTTCAAGGACTTGTTCGATCTTGTCGGGGACGGTCTCGAACTCTTTCATCAGGCGGGCCGAGGCTTCGGGCGACATCATGCGCCGACGGGCCATGAAGAGCGAGATCATGGTCAATACGGCAACTTGCCCGGTGAATGCTTTGGTGGAGGCCACGCCGATCTCTGGGCCCACGCGAAGATACACCCCGGCATCGGTATCACGCGCCAGCGTCGAGCCCACGACATTGATAACGCCTAAGGACAACGCCCCGCGATCTTTGGCTTCGTGCAGAGCAGCGAGCGTGTCGGCCGTCTCGCCGGATTGCGACACCGCGACAACCACCGAGCCGTCTTCGATAATCGGGTTGCGATACCGGAACTCTGAAGCATATTGGCACTCGGCGGGAATCTTGGCGAGGTCTTCGAGGAGATACTCGCCGATCATCGCGCTGTGCAGCGCGGTGCCTTGGGCGGTGAGGATGATGCGTTTGGATTTGACGAGCTCTTTGGACAGGGCCATCAGGCCGCCGAGGACGATTCTGCCTTCGTTCTTGTCGAGTCGGCCTTTGATGCAGGTGCGCAGGGCTTCGGGTTGCTCGAAGATTTCCTTCTGCATGTAGTGGGTGAAGCTGCCGAGTTCGATCTGGTCAAGTTCCATTTCGAGCTGCATTTCTTTGGGGGTGAGCTCTTCGTCATCGACGGTGGTCGTGCGGAAGCCCTCGCGAGTGATGCGGATCACGGAGTAATCATCGAGCGTGACAGCGGTCGATGTATGGGCGACGATCGCAGCGGGGTCAGATGCGACGATGTATTCACCCGAACCGATCCCAACGAGCAAAGGTGAGCCCTTGCGAGCGCAGACCATGACATCGGGTTCATTGGCGCAGATCACCGCGATGGCGTAGGCCCCGCGTACTTCGCGAAGCGATGCCTGGACAGATTTTTCCAGGTCCATGCCGTTGTCGGGATCGTAGAAATGCGAGATCAGCACCCCGAGGACTTCGGTATCGGTCTCGGTGTGGAACTCGTGCCCGCGTTCTTCGAGCAGGGTGCGGATCGAGGCGTAGTTTTCGATGATGCCGTTGTGGACAAGCGAAACGCCATGTTTGTGGTCGCGATGTGGGTGGGCGTTGGCGAGGGTGACTTTGCCGTGGGTCGCCCAGCGGGTGTGGGCGATGCCGATGGTGCCGGTGAAGTCGCCTTTATCCTGGATTTTGGATTCGAGCTTCGAGACGCGCCCCACCGCTTTGACGACGCGGAGCCCATCGGATTCGAGCATGGCGATGCCCGCGGAGTCATACCCGCGGTACTCCATGCGTTTGAGTCCTTCGAGGAGGAGTTGTTGGGCGGGTTTGTTCCCGATGTAGGCGACGATTCCACACATGATTGAGCTCTCCAGCGGGTGCGACGACCCGGTTCTTGAATCGGCGAAATTGGTCGCCTGTCACCATCCTACGGCTCCAAACCCGGTGGGTTCGCCCCATGCCCCGACAACTCATCGACACAAAGCATCAGATTCGCGCTTTGCGAGGTCCGATCTGGTGTTTTGGGCAAATGGATGTGTATACTCATGCGGTTTAGCCTCAAACACAACAACAGATATGGGACCCGCCGACCATGCCCAGACGCGACGATCTCCAGACGATCCTGCTCATCGGTTCAGGACCAATTGTCATCGGCCAAGGATGCGAGTTTGACTATTCGGGCACGCAGGCCTGCAAAGCCCTGCGCGACGAGGGGTACCGCGTAGTCCTGGTCAACTCGAACCCCGCGACGATCATGACCGATCCGAGCTTCGCCGACCGAACTTATATCGAACCGATCACCCCCGAAGCGGTTGAGAAAATTATCCGCAAGGAGATCGAGCTCGGAACCCGGATCGACGCGGTGCTGCCAACACTCGGCGGGCAGACCGCGCTCAACTGCGCCTGCAAGCTCTTCGACGATGGGATCTTCGAGAAATACGACATCGAGATGATCGGGGCCTCGCGCGAGGTGATTCATAAGGCAGAAGATCGCCAGACCTTCGCCGAGATCTGTAACGATCTCAACCTCGCAACACCCGAATCCCAAACCGTCGAATCCTTCGACGAAGCTGCCGAGTTTCTCAAACAAATCGGACTCCCCGCGATTATCCGACCGGCTTTCACACTCGGCGGGTGGGGCGGGGGGATCGCCTACAACCATTCCGAGTTCGAGGAACTCGTCAATCGCGGGCTCCGCGCGTCGATGATCGGGCAGGTGCAGGTCGATAAATCGCTCATCGGATGGAAAGAATACGAACTCGAAGTCGTCCGCGACAAAAACGACAACTGTATCATCGTCTGTGGCATCGAGAACATCGACGCGATGGGGGTCCATACCGGCGATTCGATCACCGTCGCGCCGATCCTGACGCTCACGGATAAGGAATACCAGGTGCTGCGCGACGCCTCGCTCAAAATCATGCGAGGCGTGGGCGTCGAAACCGGCGGCTCGAATGTCCAGTTCGCCATCAATCCAAACCCAAAGCCCGACGAAAACGGCAAGAAGCCTTTCGAGATGGTTGTCATCGAGATGAATCCGCGCGTCTCGCGTTCGTCAGCATTGGCCTCGAAAGCCACCGGGTTCCCGATCGCCAAGATCGCCGCCAAGCTCGCGATCGGGTACACCCTCGACGAGCTTCGCAACGACATCACCGGCACCACCAGCGCGTGCTTCGAGCCGAGCATTGATTACATCGTGACGAAGATGCCACGATGGACCTTCGAGAAGTTCCCCGAAGCCGACGAAACACTGACCACCCAGATGAAGAGTGTCGGCGAGGCGATGGCCATCGGGCGGACCTTCAAGGAATCCTTCCAGAAGGTCATCCGCTCGATGGATGTCAAGCGATTCGGGCTCGGGCTCGACAAGAACGACAAGTGGCTTCAAGCCAAGCAATCCAAGGACGGGCGCACCGCTGACGGGCAATTGATCGAATGGCCGATCGCCAACGACACACTCACCCGAAAACTCTCGGTGCCAAGCCAGGGGCGGATGCACTTTATTCGGTACGCGCTCAAGATGGGATGGGGCGTCGAGAAGGTGTGCGAGCTGACCAAAATCGACCCGTTCTGGATTCATCAGTTCGATGAGCTGGTGCAGTTCGAGGATGAACTGGCAGCGGTCGATTCACTCGATGCAATCTCAAAGGACCTCATGCAACGGGCCAAGCAACTCGGCTACTCTGATGCCCAACTCGCCAATCTCTACCTCGGTGAGATCAGCAGCGAGTCCATCCTCCAAGTTCGCACCAAGCGCAAAGCCCTCGGCGTCGAAGCGGTGTTCAAGTGCGTCGATACCTGCGCCGCCGAGTTCGAGGCCATCACCCCCTACTACTACTCGACCTATCAGCCCGGCTCGAAACAAGTCCACGACGACGGCACCGTCACCGACATCGCACCCGAATGCGAGCTGCGGGATCGACTGATCGCAGACGAGAACCCCAAGCAAAAAGTCATCATCCTCGGCGGCGGCCCCAACCGCATCGGGCAAGGCATCGAGTTCGATTACTGCTGCGTCCACGCTGCGTACGCTGCCCAGGAGCTCGGACACGACGCGGTGATGATCAACTCGAACCCGGAAACCGTTTCGACAGATTATGACACGAGTGATTTGTTGTTCTTTGAGCCCTTGACGCTGGAAGATGTGCTCAATGTCACCGAAAAACTCGACACAACCATCCTCGGCACCATCGTCCAGTTCGGCGGCCAGACCCCGCTCAATCTCGCCCACGGACTCGATCTCGCTGGCGTGCCGATCATCGGCACCGAACTCGACGCGATCGACCGCGCGGAAGATCGTGATCGGTTCGATCAGTTGTTGACCAAGCTCGATTTGAAACGACCAGCCTCTGGGATCGCGCGTTCGATTGATGAAGCGGTCACCATCGCCGAGCGGATTTCATATCCAGTGCTGGTGCGTCCGAGCTATGTGCTCGGCGGGCGAGGCATGGAAATCTGCCCGGATGAGAAAGCACTCCGCCACTACATGGCGACGGCTGTCGATGCATCAGGGCTCGACGATGCGCCGATCCTGATCGACCAGTTCCTCGACGGGGCGATCGAGCTCGATGTCGATGTCGTTGCGGATTTCAACGCTGATGGCAAAGGCACCGCATTGGTCGCCGCCGTCATGGAACACATCGAGCACGCCGGGGTGCATTCGGGCGATTCGACCTGCATGATCCCGACCTGCAATCTTCGACCAGCCATCCTTGAAGAAGTCAAAGACACCGCCCGCAAACTCGCGACTGAACTCGGCGTGTGCGGGCTGATGAATGTGCAGATGGCGCTCAAGGACGACCAGGTCTACATCATCGAGGTCAATCCGCGAGCATCGCGCACGGTGCCTTATGTCGGCAAGGCCAAGAGCACGCAGTGGGCAGCGATCGCAGCCAAGGCCATGATGGGCATCTCACTCGAAGAGCAAGATGCCCGTGAGATTCCCGATACCGGGTACTACGCAGTCAAGGCACCGGTCTTCCCGTTCCAGAAGTTCCCGGGCGTGGACTTTGTGCTAGGCCCAGAGATGCGATCGACCGGCGAAGTCATGGGCGTCGATGCGGCATTGCCCGTTGCATACCTCAAAGCCATGCTCGGCGCAGGCACATCATTCCCCACCGAGGGCGGCGTGTTCCTCTCCGTCCGCGAAAACGATCGACAAGAAATGATTCCCATTGTCCGCTCATTGATGGCGATGGGGTTCAAGGTCTTCACCACCAAAGGCACCGGCGAGTTGCTCGCCAAGCACGGGCTGCGCCCCAAGATTCTCCAGAAGATCCAAGAGGGCGCACGCCCCAATGTCATCGACCTGATGCAGAACAACGAAATCCAGCTCGTCATCAACACCCCCACCCGCACCGGATGGCAGACCGACGAGGGCAACATCCGCGCGACGGCTGTGCGCCTGGGCATCCCGATGATTACCACCGCCACCGCTGCCGCCCAAGCAGTCCACGCGATCGAGGCGCTCAAAGCCGGGGTCTGGGATGTGACCGCCTTGCAAGACCTCGTTGAACACACACCAAGCTGCCAACGAGTGTGTCTATGAATGACTGAGCGCATAACGGATCAAAGCACAAAGACATGAAGATAGAAAGAAATGGATGCTTGTCTGCCCAAATGACCATCGGCAGCGCTCATCGAGAGGATACGGGCAGATTCCGGGTTGAAGCTTCGATCGGCAAATGCACCGTCGGGTATTGCCGGGGGGCTGACGGATTCGTTTTATCAAAATCATCCTGCGTGATACCCCTTTGGAATAACCCTTCGAGCCTGTTTTGGAACGAGTGATGCCACCCACACATCGCCAAAAAACCGTTTTTTGCGTAAAAAACCTAGAAAACAAGTCCGATATCAAATACTGGAATTATTCTCTTTCAATTGATGCCCCCTTCCTGTAGACTGGGCCGAGCATTGCCGGATTGGTCTGTGAAGGGTCATTTGTTTTGGCTCGTCGGCTGTGCAATATGAGTTGTGGGGTTTTCAACCATGAATACGAAGAAGAACCGTGCCCGATCTGGGCTTACACTGTTGTCTGCTCTTGGCGTGGGGTGCGCGATGATTATTTCATCCGCTGCAACCGCCGGGCCTGTAAAGGGTCAACCAACTGCCAAACCAACTGCCAAATCGGCTACCAAATCGGCTGTGAAAAACACCGCACAGAAACCATCAGCCTCCTCGCCCACCCCGGGCGATGCCCTGCGCCAGATGGTCCGTGCGCTCGAGATGGGTGAAGCGGTCGCCAATGCAGGCTGGCTCCCTGATGCACCGACCGATGCGGATTATCGCCCGGTGGATCCTGAGCAGGCCGAGCTTGGCAAGCTTTTGTTCCACGACAAGATTCTTTCGGGGAATATGAACATCTCGTGCGCAACTTGTCACAACATGACCACCGATACCAGCGACGGTTTGTCGTTGCCGATCGGCGAAGGTGCGATGGGGCTCGGGCCTGTGCGCGACACGGGCTATGGCGATGACGCGGTGCATGAGCGTGTGCCTCGCAATGCGCCTCATGTATTCAATATTGGCGCTTTCGAGTTCGACACAATGATGCACGACGGGCGGATCGCAGCCGACCCGCATCATCCAGCAGGCTTTGACACCCCCGCAGGCGATGATCTGATTCAGGGGCTTGACTCGGTGGTCGCTGCACAGGCCTGCTTCCCTGTGACTTCAGCCACTGAGATGGCGGGTCAACCCGGCGAAAACTCGGTCGCCGATGCAGCCCAGGCGGGTGATTTTCAGCTCCTCTGGTCGATCCTGACCAAGCGTGTTGCTTCAAACGATGAATACTTCGAGCTCTTCGCCGAGGCTTTCGATGATGTCGATCATCCGATGGACATCACCTATGCCCACATCGCCAACGCGATCGCTGCGTATGAGTCTGCCATCGGGCGTGCGGACAACTCGCCATTCGATCGGTTCATGCGAGGCGACACAGGCGCGATGTCGATGAACGCGGTGCAAGGCATGATGTTGTTCTATGGGCAGGCAGGGTGTGCGGATTGTCACTCTGGGTCATTCCAGACGAATCAAGAGTTCCATGCGATCGGGATGCCTCAGATCGGACCGGGCAAGGGTCACAATCAGCCTGGATATTCCGATGGGCGTGATGACTTAGGGCTTGGTGCCGAAACCGGCAACCCGGCGGACAACTTCAAGTTCCGTGTGCCTTCGCTTCGCAATGTTGCCCTGACCGGGCCTTGGGGACACAGCGGTGCCTTTGGTACACTCGAAGCGGTCGTTCGACATCACCTCAACCCGATCGAGTCCATGCTCAACTATGATCCAGAGCAGGCGGTCCTTCCCTACCGCGACGATCTCTCCGAGCAGGACTTTGTGGTGATGAGTGATCCCAACCGCGTGATGGGCATCCTGGCTGCCAACGAGCTGGGCGCGACCTACCTCACCGATGACGAGTTTGACGCACTGATGGACTTCCTCCATGCACTGACGGATCCGAACTCGATTGATCTTCGCCATGCGATCCCGGCGAGCGTGCCTTCGGGTCTGCCGGTGTTCGACTAAACTTCACCGGCGAAACCGTCGCATTTCTGTGTTCAACATACGCCGACAACCCCTCTGGGTTGTCGGCGTTTTTTCATAAATTCGCAGCGGTAAACGCCTTGCTCACCAGTTCGCGCTCCCACAGGTGTGCCGGGCCCGCTTTGGATTCGTAGTGCGCCCAGAGCTCGAACCAGTAGCTCCGGAACTTGTGCTCGCCAAAGGGCTCATAATGAGCGTGCAGTGCTTTGATGATCTGCCCATCGGTGCCCACCATACCCAGCACAGCTTTGCCATGCCGAATCGTCTCGGTATCAATCGCCAATCTGGAGTAGCGCCCGAGCAGCTGCATAATGTTGCCACTGGCGTAGGGGCCGATCCCGGGCAGCGAAATCAGAAACTTGAACACCTCATCATCACTCACCGATGGATCCGTCAGCCACGCCTCATCGACATGCCCGCTGACAAACAGCTTGGCCAAATCAATGATCCGCTGATCCCGATACCCCACCCGGCATCTGCCTCGTAATGTGCCAAGCCTTGTCCGCGCCAGTTTCTTGGCGCTGGGGAATGAATACGCTCCCGAAGCCGACTTGCGCCCGCAGACCTCGCACAGCCGACGGTTCATATTCACCGTGCCAGGCCAAGTCACATTGCAGCTCGTGACTGTTTTTATCACATCCTCAAAGAGTGTCGGCGAGCGGAACAGCCGACCCCTGCCGCTCTTCTTCCAACGCGGATCAACCCGATGAAACGCCCGGATATCGTCCCGCGCCATCTCCAGACACAGCATCCGCGATATCTGTACCCGGGCCTGGGATTGCTGGGCCCGATCAAGTCGGCGATCGAACCGAACGCGAAGTTTCCCATCTTCACATTGATCGATCACGCAGGCGCTGGGTTTCTCGTCAAACTCGAGCACCCGAAAAAGCCTCTGGCCAGACACATCCCACGCATTGGGCATAAGCACAAAATACCCATAACTACACACATCACGAGCGAGCTCGAAATCCGCTGGGGGATGTATTTTCAGTACCGAACCACCCATCAGGTACTCCGTAAACAGGTACTCCGTAAAGATGATATCGCAGGCCAATTCATAACCTGCCCCCCTTTCCCCCACTACCATAGGGGCTCATCACTTACACCACATGGCCAAGCCCATGATAAAGGAGCATACATGCGTTTACCATCCCTTCTCGCCCTCGGGGCGATTCTCGTCTTCTCACCCTTTGTCCGTGCGGACGATTCTGCCGAGATTCGTGACTCGGTCGTCAAAATCTTCACCACCTACCGCTCGCCCGACTTTGAATCACCCTGGACCAAAGAATCCCCCTCCGATATCTCCGGCACCGGGTTCGTCATCGAGGGCAATCGCATCCTGACCAATGCCCATGTGGTCGAGCTCGCATCACAAATTTTCGTCCAGCCTCCCAATAGCGCCGACAAACTCCGCGCCCGGGTCGTCGGGATCGCGCCGGGGATCGACCTGGCGGTCATCGAGCTGCGCAAGGAATCCGATCGCGAGGAGTTCCACGCCAAACACCCACCCCTGACACTCAACGAATCGCTCCCCAAAATCGGCTCGACCGTTCAGGCGATCGGGTTCCCCATGGGAGGCGAGCAAATTTCACTCACCGAAGGCGTCGTCTCCCGCATCGAGTTCATCGGATACGCCCAGGACACCGTCGGGCTACGCGTGCAGGTCGATGCGGCACTCAACCACGGCAACTCGGGCGGGCCCGTCGTTCAAGATGGCCAAGTCGTCGGCGTCGTATTCTCAGGTATCGAATCCGCTGACAACATCGGATACCTCATCCCCGTCGAAGAAGTCATCGCCTTCCTCGGGGACATCGAAGACGGCACCTACGACGGACGCCCACGCCTCTTCGCAGAAAACTTCCAGACTGCAGAAAACGACGCCCTCCGCGATTGGCTCAAACTCGACAACGACCAGACCGGGCTCCTCTACACCGGCGATGGATCCGAAGACGAATCCGTCATCTTCGAGACCTGGGACCTCATCGACACCATCGGCGACCACGACATCGACAACGCCGGGATGATTACCGTCGGCGATAACCTCCGCCTGAGCTGGGGATACATGATCCCCAAACTCGCAACCGACGGCACCGTACCCGTCACCGTCCTGCGAAACGGAAAATCCGTCTCACTGAATATCCCCGTCGCTTCATCCCGTGATGACCTTGTCCCCGCCATCGGCGATGGATACCCCGAATACTTCATCATCGGCCCACTCGTCTTCTCGCCGGCGCGCCGCGAGCACCTCATGAACTTCTACACCCCCTACCTGGCCATGCAAGGCAACCCCGCCGCACTGCGGGCCGACCAGGTACGCAAAGAGAAGGGTGAAGAAATCGTCCTGCTCGTCTCCGACTTCCTCCCACACCCGATCACCAAAGGGTACGAAGTCTCCTACAAACCCGCACTCAAGTCACTCAACGGCACCAAAGTCAACTCCCTCGATCACCTCGTCGAACTCATCCGTGACTCCGACGATGAGTACCTCGAGTTCAAGTTCTACGACAAAGGGCAAGAAACCTTCATCTTCAACCGTGAAGAACTTATCGAAATCACCGAAGAAATCCTCGAAGACAACTCGATCCGCAAGCAAGGCTCGAAACGCTTCATGGAAATCTGGGACAACGAGTAAAGACAACCAAGCGACAGCATCCCAATAAAAACGCCCGCGCCAAACATGGTGCGGGCGTTTTTCATTTTCTACTTGAACCTCTTATGGCTTGCGAACCGGGATGGTGACGATGATCGCGTAGTAGCGTCCTTCAATCGAAGCGTACCCAGTAAGCTTCGAGCCATCGCCGGATATCGCATTGAAACCATACCAGTCGGCTTCGATGGATATGCCCAGCGAATAGAACAGATCATCCACCATCACGAACTCGTTGTCGCCGAACCAGTCGCCGAACCAGAGGAACTGTTTCCAGTGGTTGGTGCGCATAGGCCTTGCGAATCCGAGCATCACCGAGCCGTCAGCATTGATGTCCATCACGCTCGTCTCAAGAAACCGATCCCGATCAATGATCGGCACCGTGCCGCTTTGCTGCGTCCAGACCCAGGCGGTCGCTGCGTTCTGCATCGGCTGGGCCGACCAGTCATCGGGATCGACCAACGGGCCTGCCCAATAACTCAATCCCCCACGATCCGGCCCGCCATCGGTTCCAAAGACCGCACGCCCGTCGGCCGAAATAGCGCGAAGTTCATGAAAATCCTCACCCATCGGATCCAGTCGCGGGATCTCCGTTCGCTCGCCATCTTCCCAAACCCATATCCGAGATTCGCCTGTCGAATCATTCAATCCGGTGCCGAACACGATCACCGACCCATCCTCGCTGGGCAGCCCAGCACCGTAGGATGCTTCTTCTCTTGGCAATCCATCGCTGATATTGATCAACTCGGAGCTGCCCATCCACACGAGGGAATCTGTTTTATATCGCCCCGATTCGCGCCCGCTCAGTGTGACCACCTGCCCATTTCCTGAAATCGCTCCGCCACTGACAGAGCCAAACACATATTCCTCATGCGCATGCCCGCCGTCCAGAACGGTATAGGTCCACATCCTTGGCAGCGTCGAGACCGCTGGGCCCTCGACGACCTGGGTTCGGTAGGCATCTGTCAACACCATGACGGAACCATCACTTGAGATACCCGCGGGCATGATGCCCGGCAGAGGCGTGAGGATTTCCCTTCGGATCAATACCCACTCACCATCCTGATAGCGATAGATCACCGAATCCTGAGCCGGCCATTGGTGCAAAAGCCAAAGCTCGCCATCATCTGTAAAGGTCAGATTCCCAGCTCCTAGAGATTCAGCCGGGAACCCGATCAACTCAACCCGCGAGTCCCCCACCCCCCCAGCAAGCGCCACCGAGCCCAGGGTTGCGATCAAACCAAGCGAGAATGCCATCGCGATACCCTTTGATATGTTCATACCGAAACATCGACCGACTCATCCAACATCCATCACAATCGTTGCGTCGTGCCCTTTGAGGTACTCGTGCCGAAGCTGGACCAGAGGCGTCCGCTCCAGGACCCAATCGAGCATCACGCCGGGATCAAACCGGATGGCTGGCAGCGTCGCGGGCGTGCGATCGGCATCGTGACGGTTGGACAGGAAGTTGAAGATCAGCGTGCCCCGCTTGGCATCACTCAATGCCTCCCAGAATCGGGCGAGCACGGATTGGGCCTGGCTCATGCTCAGCGTATTGAGTGAACCCGAGAACACAAACACCTCAACGCCGGCATCATTGACCAACAGATCAGGCAACGATTCGTCCGCGACAAAGTCCGCGCATTCAAAGATCGCACGGTGCACGCCTGCATCGAGCGCCCGCGTCCGCGCATGGTCAGCCATGGCTTGCACGCCTTCGATCCCGATATATGATTTGGGGAAACCAGCCTCGCCCCGCTTTTCGTGAAGCTGATACTTCTCGCACAGATAGATCGCCAGGTCCCCCTGCCCACACCCCAGATCCGCAATGACCCGGTTCGAAAACCGCCCGAGCTCATCGAGCACTTCAAACCGCTTCTTCTGCGCATCACGGCTCATCCAAAGCTGGGCTTCAAACCCCGCGCCCAACTCGCGCGTGGCTTTCTCGTAGGGCTCAAGGTACGGGCGATCTGATTCATGCTCATTTGATGCCATCGCCAATACCTCGGGTGCCACTACTCGCATTCTTATGCGCAGTAGTGTCTTGGGTGTCTCAAATATACTCCGCTGATCAGAAACACTACTGCGCCGAAGACGGCGAGTAGTGGCACCCCCCACCAACTCATCCCAACCGAATCATCTCGGCGTATTCATCGTACCGGGCATCGACATCCTTCTTGTCAATCCCACGCATCCGATCGAGCGAGAACGATTCGACATTGAAACTCGCGATGATGGTGCCATGGGCGAGCGCTTCGCGGACCGATTCAAACGATCCAAGGTCATCCCCGCCGCGAGCCGAGAGCCGACCCATCAGCCCGCCTGCAAATGTATCGCCTGCGCCGGTGGGATCGACGACCTGCTCGGTTGGATACGCGGGCAAGGCGCAGATGCCGTCCTTATGAACCAGAATACACCCATGCTCGCCCTTCTTGATGACCACAAACCTCGGCCCGAGTTCCAAAAGGTGCTTGCCAGCGGTCACCGGGTTGCGATGCCCGGTATACAACTCGGCTTCGTCAAAGTTCAAGACCAACCCATCGACCTTGCCCAAAAGCTGCGTCAGTTCAGGCTTGGCGATGTTGATCCACAAATCCATCGTGTCGGCGACGCTGAGTTTCGCATCGGGGAACTGCTCGAGCATCCCCAGCTGCACCATCGGGTGCGAGTTGGCCAGGAACACCACTTGGGAATCCCGAAACGATTCAGGAACCGGAGGCGGCGCTTCTTCAAGCACACCCAAATCCGTAAAGAGCGTATCACGATGATCCATGTCCTCGTGATACTTTCCGCCCCACCGGAAAGTCTTTGAGCCTTGGCGCACCTCAAGCCCAGCCGTATCAAGCCCCGCGAAATCATTGAGCGAATCAATAAACTGCTGGGGAAAGTCGTCGCCCACCGCAGCGACAAGTCGCGCCTGGGTGTAGAACGAAGCTGCTGCTGCAAAGTAAACCGCCGACCCGCCGAGGAGATCTTCATGCCGATCGCCTGCGGGAGTTTCGATGGTGTCGATACCGATGGTGCCTGTGACTATTAGACTCATGGGCAAGTGTAGACCTCAATCAACCCAAACGACGGGTACCACAGCTTGACCGTCCCCAGCAAGCCGTATCTTGAGCAACCCCGATGACGATAAATCCAAAGAGCACGGCTTGCCCTTCGGGTCAAGCCGTGGACCCAGAGCACTTATCGAACCGCTGGAAACAGCACCCAATCCCCACCAATCGCTGCCCGTCCGGGTTTATCGAAAGCTTCGGGCTCATCGAGGCTCAGAAACTCCAGCGATGGTTTGGGATCGCCATCGGGCATCAAGAATCAGCTTACCACCATACATCGCCGCGTTCATCCTGGGCATCGGCATAGAACCACTCGAACACATCCTGAAAGGGATCATCGCCCAAAAGAAACCGCTTGAATCCTTTGGGTTTCCAAATCAGGAAGCTCAAACAAAATCGAAAGCTGCTCCAGTTCTTGTGCTGACCAAGCTGAGAGATCAATCAGGTCGGCGAACAAAGGCTCGGAGACAACGCTTGAAAGCGCGATATCAATCAACAACCCGATAGCCGAACCCACAAGCAAGAACAAACCCATACAACTCTCGAGCCACCCGGACATCCGCGAGCACCCGATCATGATCTCCACGCGGTGCTGCGAAAATCGCATCGACCATGAGCAGCCTCGTTTGTACCCGGATCACCCCAAGCTTCGGAAGCAGAATACCAATGGCATAAGAAAACTCCTTCCCAGCCTCTTCATCAACTCTTTATCAAAGGGCTGCCCCGGCAGGATCGCTCGGCACACCGGGGAAAATCCCCCAGACCTGATCCCAGGCCTGGTCCGGGTCCGGTCCAACCCCTCCTCCCCTTGCACAAACTCAACGCTCGCATCTCAATCGCCAATCGCTCGGGTCGGCCGTCAGCTGAGCCCCCGAGCCGTTCGTCGAGTTGCCGATCGACCACCTCCATCTCCACCCACACTCGATCCGTTGATGGAATGGTTTCATACCACGCGACGCACCGGGCCCTGACGAATCAAACGGCCCATCCGCCCGAAGTGTCGGCTGGGTCATGTGGGCGATATGGGTGATGCGATGAATATCAGACGAAGCGAATATCAGGAGAAACAAAATAAGCATATCCGTGGATCGGGTATACACACATCTGGCGAGCTGAAAGATTTGGGCGGTTGCAGCCGATGTTGATCTTTTTTCAAACGGAATCTCGATTGATCTCATTTCATGAAGAATCCTCGTTTCTCGCTCGACTGGCAGGGTTTTTCTTTACATTTACCACTTGTCGCAACGATTCTGATTGCCCCAAACGGGTTCTCTGGGGAGAATTCTTGAATCGTGATGAAACAGGGACCCATGCGTGTGCGAAGAGGGAGGCGAAGTTGACGCATTGTTGTTGGCTTCATTGGGGAGCTGTGCGACACCGGGTTGCACGACCAAGGCCATAAGTTGAGCAAGCGATTGCCTCTGAGTTGCTCAGAAGCTGGCGCGATCGGTCTGGGGATTTGGGGGAATTTGGGATGATACATAAGCAAAAAAAGATCATCGAGAGAAAGAGCTTCGGGAGGGAGCGCTCTTTGGATCGGTGTCGCTGGGTCTCACCCAAATACTCCATTTTCACACCCGGCGACGGGTGGATACGGGTCGATTTGGACGGGTCGAGCGAGACGCCGGGCGAATGTCCAAACGGGCATCGGGTAGGAGATACCGGGTAGGTATCAGACCAAGCCTGCCAAATGCGATGTCCTTGGCATGGATTTGAGCAGGCGAACACAACACAGCATCAGGGAGGATCGTCATCGTCCCCAACCGACCTGATGTTGTGCCCGATCGGGCTTTACCGCCCGGTCGGGATTTCGGGAGGGCTCTGGCTTCCTCGAAGCCAAAGCCACTTGCCGGGCATGGGAAAGCGAGAGCCCATGCCCGGTTTTTCTCTTTGAACCATCACCCGAATCCCTCAACGAGGTCGTATCTGACGGCTCGTTTATCAACCCGAATCCGGGTGCCACGACTCGCCGTCTTCGGCGCAGTCGTGTTCTTTGATGGCGAAAAAACCAAAGCACGACTGCGCCCTTCGGGCGAGTCGTGGTACCCGATGGGATGTTTTTGAGCTATCAGACACGACCTAGGGGCGGGCTGGCGCATGAAGGCGAAACACATGAAGCATGGGGAGAAAGAATCGCCATCGTCTGCGCATTGGCGCACGAAAACCGACCGGTCAACTTTGACCGATCGGCGTGGATGCATTGGGAACCAACACGAATGCGTTGGGATACTTGGCGCGCGGATTATGGGCCAGGCGAGAATCCCTTGAGCGATGGCGTCCGGATACCGAGCCCCATCGCAGCCAGGTCATCATTGTCGATATCGAAATCGCCGTCCATATCGAAGATTTCCTGTCCGGGGACAATCTTGGCCCCGGGAGCGGTCCTGGCGGCAATCGCTGCCGAGAGCTCGTACCAATCAATCCGCCCGTTGTTGTTGGGATCACCAAGCCGAGCAGCCGGATAGATCGTCCAGGTCTCATTGGCTGGTGCGCCGTAGAGTTTTCGGGTTTCTCCCCCGGTGTAGACCGCGGTGACGACATCGATTGATTTCTGATCGGCGAGCCCGAAATGCAAGGTGTATTCGTCCTGAGCTTTGTAGTTCACCCCTGCGCGAACTTCACGAAGCTGGGATTTGCCACCGGCTTTGATATCGACGCAGGTTCCGATGGCGAACTGGTTGGCGTTGTTGCCCACGACATTGAAGCGCACCCAGTTGTTGGTCTGGAGATCGACCGAGTTGTTGATGTAGATCTGAACCTTTGTATCGGTGCCGCCGACGAGCATGTCGAGGTCGTTGTCGCCGTCGATATCGCCAACAGCTACACAGAAGACATCAGACACTTCATCGACGCCCGCGCTGGGCGCTTCATCAATCAAAGGCCAGACGCTCGACCCGCGGTAAAGTCGATTCTCGCCCATCATATTACAGACATACAGATCGAGATGGGTATCGTTATCGAAATCGGCAAAGACCGTTCCCCATCCAACGCGATAGCTCCCGACCCCCGCGGGGATGGTTTGATCGGTATAGGCACCCGTGACGCCGTCGTACATCAAAAGTTTGTTGCCGGGGGGGGTGTTGGTCACATAGAGATCGAAATATCCGTCGAAGTCGATATCACCTACCGCGATGCCCATGCAATCGACATAGGCAAATGCGTTGGTTTCTGCGGTGACTTCGGTGAAGGTGCCGCCGTCGTTGCGATAGAGCCGATTATAAAGCACCCCCGCAGACCCTTTGTCAGTTCCGAGGTAAATATCATCATCGCCATCGCGATCATAATCGAAGAATGAGCTGAGCAGCGTAGGGTCATTTTCTGCCTGGATACCCAGCTCGGCAGCCCGATCGGTGAAGGTGCCATCGCCGTTGTTGTAGAAGAAGAAGTTGCGTGTAGGATCGGCGTTGAACAGGGTTCGGACCGAGGCGTAGAGGTCCAGATTGCCATCGGCATCAATATCACCCCAGCTCGATGCGAAGGATGGGGCGCTGACATCAATCCCCGCAGCGGGGGCGACATCGGTGAAGGTGAAGTTCCCATCGTTGCGATAGAGCCGGGTCGGAACGAGCCACCCATTGATGAGGATATCGTTATCCCCATCATTATCGTAATCGGCTGCGCTGAGTCCTGAGACGGGCAAGCCATTGGTTATTCCTGAGCCCAGCGACCGATCAGTAAAGTTCCCTGTCCCATCATTCTCGTAGATTCCCACCGCCAGGTCGGTCGATCCGGTGAGGACGATATCGAGATCGCCGTCGCCATCGAGATCGACGAGCATCAGTCCTGAGCCGAACTGCTGGTAGTTGGCCCCCATGTTGTAGTCGATACCGCGGGCGACTGCTTCTTCAGCAAAGCTCAGCGGGTTGGACGCGAGCGTGCTCGATACGGTGCCTGCGATCATTGCCATCGTGGCAAGACAAACGGGAACACGGGCGGGAACACGGGCGGGGACACAGGCCGACGAATTCGGTGCTGTCTTCGTACGCATAACTTCTTCCTCCTGGATAATGCACCTTCTACACGAGCATGAAAAGCACATCCCATTCTCTCTCTTTTGCCCTATGCGAAAGGGGCACCAACAGACCATGCCCCATTCGCTGACCCGTCCAAGGTACACGATGAGCCCGTTTATTTGAAGGGTTTTTTTGAACAATTCGGCATCCGCCGTCACAAAATCTGCGTAATTGCACGCCCCGCTGAAGCATTTTTGGACAACACGATTTCGAATTCGCCTTTGTGGAGTTTGAGATGTGGTTTCTATCGGCCCTCGAAAAAAGCCCGCGATGCAAGATTCGTCGCTCTGGGTAGACGCATCGTCTCGAGTCTGTGATACGCTTTGTCTGTGCAGAAACCAGAAACCGCCTATCTCACCGTCATCCGCTGGCCCGGCAACTTCGACGAAGACGCCAAGGTCGAGGCCCTTGTCGGATCGGCCGCGATGGATCCATACCAGGCCAGGCTCGCATCCAGACGCAACTTACCCGGGGTGATGACTCCCATTGATGCCCTCCTACGAGACAACATCCTCGAAGCGATGCACGCCAGGGGTGTGCTGAGCATCGCACCGACGCACAGCGAAATCCTGGCCTACCCACAACCCGAAATGGCCCTCGGGGTCGATCAGTTCCCCGACGCCGACCCGCCGAGCTTTGTCGTCGAGACCAACGATGGCAACCACTGGACTTTCCGAAGCGATCAGGTCAGGCTCGCCGTGGCAGGACACATCAAAGCCACCACCACGCAGATCAAATCCAACCCGTCGAGCTCTTCCGAGTTCAACGCCTATAGCAGTGCTGCGGGCAACGCGATGCGACAGACCGATGCCCATGTCAGCCGAAACACAAAGGTAACCAACCTGCTCGATCTGCACATCCAGACCGACGCCGGGCTCAAACTCGTTCGGCTCGTGGGCCCGCGCACCCGCATCGGGATCGTCGGCGACAACGATCGCCCATCACTGCTCGACAACTCGCGCCCCGCCGAGATGATCCAAATCCTGATGCCTGATACGGACATCGACACCGAGTTCCACGATTTCGACCCGCCGAGCATTGTGCGCAGACAATCACACAAAGCTGGCGGACGCAGCGGGTCATTGACGATGGAATCCTGGGCGTTCTACTCCCCTTGGATCGGGCTCATCAAACAATCCATATACGGGTGGTAGGCGTGGATACACACGAATCGAAGAGCACAACGCGCCACGACTGGATCACCCGCACACCCAAATGGATGCTGCTGGGCGGGTTTTGGATCGTGCAAGGCGCGATACTGTACTTCTTACAGGCGTTGCTGTACCAATCCCAAGGCATGGTTGACGGGGAGGCGGAATCGAATAAAAAACTCTTTGGGCAATGGCCCTCGCTCGAAGACTACACCAACCTGCTCGCTAACACCGAGTTCGTCATGATGATGGTGGGCGCGATCGCAGTACTGACCATTGCACAGATGGTCTTCTTGTTGCCCGTTCGTCAACCGGGGCTTGTTGCGAGTCATGGAAAATCAATCCGCAAGAGCCTCGCGATCGCAGGCGGCGTCATCGGCATCCTCTTTTACGCATCCATCATGGGGATCGGTGGGTTCCTCCAAGATGTTCACGAAATCGACATTGAATCCCAGTTCTCCCCCAATCTCCCCGGAGCCCCATACACATCCGCCGCGATCATCATCGGATTCGGCTGGCTCATCGCAACCCCTCTGCTTATACGGTTCACCAGACCCGGACGCAAAGAAGATGTCCTCGCTCGGCTCTCAAAGAAGCTCTTCATCGGCACCATCATCGAAATCGCCTTGCTGATCCCCCTCGATGTGATGGTCCGCCGAAAGACGAGCTGTTATTGCTGGGCAGGGACTTACTGGGCACTGACCATCTGCG
>WFPK01000036.1 GCA_015487555.1 Phycisphaerales bacterium | reverse complement strand
GAACCCGGCTCGGCGAGCCGGGCCACCGGGCCACCGGGCCACCAAGGTGGGTAAATCCTGTCTGATCGGTGATTTGGGGCGGTTTGGTTGGGTTTGGTGGGGGGCTGGTGGGGTGGAGGAATCGGGGTTGGATGCCTATGATCCACCTCGCCCGGACGACCCGGGGAGCTATTGGTATACACACAGATCAGGAGATCTCCATGACGACCGATCCGATGGATATGGTGGTTGGTGCTTCGAGCACCGCTTCAGTCGATTCCTCAGCAGCCAACGAGTTGATGCGCAGTGCATCGGAAGTGCTCGCATCGGGGGACCGTGATGGTGCGATCGAGGCGTATCGCAAAGCCTTCGCAGCCGACCCGACCAATCTCGAAGTGGGGTTCCAGCTTGCCTACCTGCTTGATCTTGGTGGCGAGGAAGAAGAGGCGCTCTCGCTCTACGAGCGTGTGTGCGAAGCATCGCCTGCGCCGATCAATGCGTTGATGAACCTGAGCGTGCTTTACGAAGATCAGGGCGATTATGTCCGGGCTGAGCGGTGCCTGCGCCAGATTCTCGATACCAATCCGAACCATGCGCGGGCTCGGCTGTTTATGAAGGATGTGATCGCGTCCAAGGGGATGGTGATCGAAGAAGAGAACGAGCGCGATGTGCTCAAACGCCGGGCATTGCTCGATACGCCTGTGACGGACTTTGAGCTGACGGTTCGGGCGCGGACTTGTTTGAAGAAGATGAATATTCGTTCGCTTGGTGATCTGATCCGCATCAACGAGGCGGAGCTGATGAGCTACAAGAACTTCGGCGAGTCATCGCTTGATGAGATCAAGCGGATGCTCGAAGCCAAGAACCTGCGTCTTGGGCAGGGGCGCGAAGATGCGCATCGTGTGGCACGCCGTCAGATTCTTGAGAAACTCAAGGGTACGGGCAAGGAGAACCTGCTCAACAAGCCGGTCTCGGAGTTGCAGCTTTCGGTGCGGGCGCGCAAGGCGCTCCAGATGCTCAATATCCAGTCGATCGGCGATTTGTGCTCGCACACCGAGGCCGAGTTGATGGGTGTGAAGAACTTCGGGGCGACTTCGCTTGTTGAGATCCATGAGAAGCTGACCAACTGTGGGTTGACGCTTCGGATTCTTGACGAAGACGAGTAAGGCACCGATAAGGCACCGAGTCCACGAATCATTTGCCCGGGCGTGTCCCGGGTTTTTTTATGGGGGTGTCGGCTCATCGCGTTGCCCGGTATCTCGATAGGCAAGCCGACCTTCTTTGTAGTCGTCGGCGGAGCCTTCGATGGTGGGGGTTTGGCCTGCTTGGTGTTGGGCGTGGAGATCTTTGAGATACGGCACGCACCACCCGCACCCTGTGCCAGCGCCGAGGCATTCGGAGATGAGCGAGGCGACGGGTGGGTTTTCACGGGCGAGGTAGGACTGGACTTTTCCAAGTGAGACGCCAAAGCACAGGCAGAGATGGTCATTGGGGTGCATGGGCGGTGCTCCTTTGGGGCGAATCGGTCGGCAGGGGCGGGGGTTTGCACCTATTATATGCGACAAGGAGTGTGCATGGTTGTTCTGTTTACATTGACGGTGTTTTTGTCGGCGAGTCTGTTGTTTTCGATCCAGCCGATGATTGCCAAGACGCTGCTGCCGGTGTTTGGTGGCGGGTCTTCGGTGTGGACGACCTGCATGTTGTTCTATCAGACGCTTTTGTTGTTGGGGTATTTGTATGCTCATATTTTGATGACGAAGTTTTCTCGTCGGGCGCAGATGGTGATTCATGGGTCGCTTTTGATTCTGGCGTTGATTGCGGGGGTGATGTTCGATACGCCTGAAGCTCCTGCGCAGGCATCGACTTTTCCGGTGCCCTGGTTGATTTTGCAGCTGGTAATGATCTCGGGGCTGCCGTTCTTTGCGATTTCGAGCGCGGGTCCTTTGATTCAGGGGTGGTTTTCGCGGACGGATCATCATCGTGCGCACGATCCTTATTTTTTGTATGCTGCGAGCAATGCGGGGAGTTTGATCGGATTGCTGGCGTATCCGTTGATCTTTGAGCCCAACATCGGGTTGATGAATCAGCGTCGGTTCTGGTTGATTGGGTTTGGGGTGTTTTTGTTTTTGGCGATTTATGCTGCGAGCAAGACGAAGAAGCCTGTGGTTGAAACGGCGAAGCAGGCCAAGCGTCGTCGTAAGGAGGAGGCGCGGGCGGCGATGGTTTCGCCGAATCCTGAAGCCCAGGTCACCGAGGATCGGCTTGTTCGTCCGATTACCTGGAAGCGTCGGTTGTACTGGATTTACCTGGCGTTTATTCCTTCGACGATGTTGCTTGGGGTGACGACTTATATTACGACGGATGTGGTTTCGTTGCCTTTGTTGTGGGTGCTGCCTCTGGTTTTGTATCTGGTGACGATGATTATCGCATTTGGATCGCATGTTGAGCGGGCGGTGAAGGATTTCACGCGTCCGATGGTGATGCTGGTGATCGGGGCGATGATTTTGTTGATGGCCAACGAGCTCCATGCTGAGGGTTCGATGATCCTGATTGTGCTCATCGAGCTGTTTTTGCTGACGACGATCGGGATTGTGTGCCATGGTCGTTTGGCAATGGACCGCCCGGCTGCGACACACCTGACGGAGTTTTATCTGTTGATGTCTGTTGGTGGTGCGCTGGGCGGGTTGTTCAATGGGATTATTGCGCCGCTGGTTTTTACGACGAATCTTGAATACCCGATTGCGCTGGTGCTTTCGGTTTCGGTGCTGCCTTGGTCGGCGGATCTTGTGGGGCTGGCGAAGAGCAAGGTCAGGCGGATCAAGCTGTTTCGTCGGGTCGGGTTGCCGATGATTGCGCTGGTGTATGTGGTGGTGATGGGGGTGTATGGGCAGCAGATTTCTGCGTGGGTGCATGAGCTCTTCACTGGCGAGGCGCTCGGGCAGGTGCCGGTGAACATGACGCTTGTGGCGATGATTTCATCGGTGCCGCCGTTGCTTGTGTATCTGGCGTGGAAGGATGGATTGGCGTGCTCGTTGACGATTCTGATCCCGATGGTTGCGATCCAGTATAATGTGATCAGCGATAGCAAAACGATCTATCGGGCGCGTACTTTTTATGGTATTCACGAGGTTACCGAGCAGCATCTTTTCGATGAGGTGCACGAGCGGGTTGTCAAGATTCATGTGATTCATCACGGCACCACGATCCACGGCATCCAGTACCTCGAACCGGATCTCGAACTCGAGCCGTTGGGGTATTATCACTTCAATGGCCCATGCGGGGTAATTATGGATACGATCAAAGCGATGCGCCCTGACGGTGCGCGCATCGGGATCATGGGGCTGGGCTCGGGGGCGATCTCGGCGCATGGTCGGGCTGAGGATGAGATCGTGTTCTTTGAGATCGACCCGGAGGTCGAGCGCATCGCCCGCGATACGCGTCTGTTTACTTTTCTTGAGAAGGCACCGGCCCAGATTGAGGTTCGGCTTGGCGATGGGCGCAAGCTCATCGAGGAGTCGGAGCAGGCCAATGAGGCGAAGTTTGATCTTATTCACGCTGACGCTTTTAGTTCTGATTCGATCCCGACGCATTTGTTGACGATCGAGGCGATCAATCTCTACTTTGATCGTTTGACGGATGACGGGATGGTTGTGCTGCACATTTCGAACCGGTATCTTGATCTTGCGCCTTTGGTCTATGAGCTGGCGATGGCGACCACGGGGATTCCGCCTTTGATTCTAGAGGACAGCGATATTCCCGAGGAGGAGAGGATGTACCGTTTCCCTTCGGTCTGGATGGTGATTGTGAAGAATCCTCGCACGGCCATCCGCATCGCCGAGCGGGCGATCGAGCGATCGCGTGAGCAGCATCCGGAGATGACCGATGAGGCAGAGATCGAAAAACTCAGCATGTGTGGCGTGTTTATTCCCCAAGGGGAGAATCGTGTTCGTGTTTGGACCGATGATTACTCGAATATCATTACACTGATCAAGTGGCGATAACTGCTTGGCCGAATCAGCCGAGGTATGACCAATGACGATTCCATCGAACAGACTGAGCTACCAGACGGCTGGCGAATCGCACGGGCCTGCGCTTGTGGCGACGATTCTTGGTGTGCCCGCGGGGTTGACGATTGATACGCAAGTCATCAATGCCGAGCTGGCGCGCAGGCAGGGTGGGTATGGGCGTGGCGGTCGGCAGAAGCTCGAAACCGATGCCATCGAAATCCTCACCGGGGTTCGGCGCGGGGTGTCGATCGGGGCGCCGATTACATTTCTGGTCAAGAACCGTGATTCGCGCCTCGATGATCTGGAGCGTACGCCTGCGGTCTATCGTCCGCGCCCCGGGCATGCGGATCTGGCGGGGAGTATCAAGTGGTTGACGACCGATTGCCGCGAGACACTCGAACGGGCCAGCGCGCGAGAGACGGCTGCTCGCGTGGCGGCGTGCTGTGTCGGGCGATTGATGCTCAAAGAAATCTTTGGCGTCGAAGTCTTCGGGTTCGTCCGCTCGATCCTCGATGCGCAAACCAAGGTTGAGGTGTCGCACGACAAGCTTTCTGAGTTGATCGAAGCGCGCAATGCTTCGGAGACTTACACGCTCGATGCTGCGACCACGAAAAGGCAGTGCGACATCATTCGCCAGACCAAGGCCGACAAGGACACGGTGGGCGGCGATGTCGAGTGCCATGTGTTTGGATGCCCGCCCGGGATCGGGTCTTCGATGAACTGGTATGACAAGCTCGATGCGCGGATCGCCTATGCGGTGATGGGGATTCAGGCGTTCAAGGCGGTGCAGCTTGGGCTGGGCACGCAGTGCTCGCAGCGGCTTGGTTCGCAGGTGCACGATCCGATCGAATATGACGCATCGAAGATTCACGAGCCTTCGCTTGGGTTTGTGCGCAGTTCAAACAACGCTGGGGGCACCGAAGGCGGGATGACGAATGGTCAGCCGATTGTGGTGACGGGGACGATGAAACCTATTGCAACGCTTTTGCAGGGGTTGCCTTCGGTTAATCTCAATACGAAGCAGGCTCAGGATTCGCAGTATGAGCGATCCGATGTGTGCGCGGTGTCGGCAGCGAGCGTGGTGATGGAGCATGTTGTGGCCTTTGAAGTCGCCAGCGCGTTCATGGAAAAGTTCGGTGGCGACAGTGTGATCGAAACGCGCGCTAACTATGAAGCCTTTCTCGATGTGGCGCGGGCGCTCCCGTTTGACAGGACAAGTCCCCCGGATTCGGTTATTACATAACCCCCGGTTTCACTCACGATTTCTTGTTTCTCATGTGGAATGGAACATTGGGCCGATGTGTATCAAATCGGCAGCGTTCGATTCTGTTCCCATCACACTCTTCCGAGGCGTCGGCTTGATCGGCGAGCCCTTGGGGGTGTTGCAGGGGCGTGTGGTGGTCTGGTATTGCGCTCTCTCTCCGAGCAACGCTCAGCGTTACTTTGATTCCCTCTAAGTAAAGCGGACGAGCGTGCTCCTCTTGGGCCCTCGATCGTCCCTCCGGTCGAGGGCTTCTTTTATAAGAAGCGAAGTGATGAGCGCTCTGGATTCAATGGGATGAGAGAAGATGGGATGAGAGAAGATGGTGCTGTGGCTTTGGGTGTGAGGGGCATCGAAGAGCGTGGTTAGAAATCTCTTTGAGATTTTCACCACGGCGCCGGCATTGGGAAGAGAGGGCACGGCTTGCCCAAGACGGTCAAGCCGTGGCACCCGGCCCGGCCCGGCACCTGGCGGTCTGCATGAGTGGTATTGAATCAGTGCAACACGCGGAAGACTTCGGCTTCGTCGGTGAGCCCTTGCTTGACCTTTTCGAGGGCATCGGTCTTCATCGGCTCGAAGCCGGTATTGACGGCTGCTTCGTAGAGGGTGACGCCGTCGGCGCGTTGGGCGGTGAGTTGACGGAGTTCGTCGGTCATGAGCATGAGTTCATGGGCTGCCAGGCGCCCTTTGTACCCGGTGCCGAAGCAGGTTTCGCAGGGTTCGCCATTGTGGGTGCCAGCGCCTTTGCAGGTGGTGCAGAGTCTGCGGAGCAGGCGCTGGGCGAGTACGCCGACGAGTGAGCTGGTGACAAGATACGGCTCGACACCGATATCGAGCAGACGCGGGATCGCGCTGGGGGCATCGTTGGTGTGCAAGGTTGCCAGCACGAAGTGGCCTGTGAGCGATGCTTGGATCGCGAGTTGTGCGGTTTCAGGATCGCGGATTTCGCCGACGAGAATTACATCGGGGTCTTGTCGGAGCAGTGAGCGGAGTCCGGTTGCGAAGGTGACATCGCGTTTGATGTTGACCTGCATTTGGGAGATGCCGTCGAGGTGGTATTCGACGGGGTCTTCGATGGTCATGACATTGCGGCTGGCGCGGTCGATGCGTCCGAGTGCTGCGTAGAGGGTGGTTGTTTTGCCCGAACCTGTCGGCCCGGTGACCAACAAAATCCCGTTGGGGCGTTCGACGCAATCCATGAGTTTGGTCTGCAGCTTCTTTGACATGCCGACGGCACTGAGGTCGAGTTCGTTTTGCGATTGGTCGAGCAGGCGCAGGACGATGCGCTCGCCGAAGATTGTGGGGATGACCGAGAGGCGGATGTCGATTTTCTTTTGCCCGATACGGACGGTGGTTTGTCCGTCTTGCGGTGCGTGCCGATTGGCGATGTCGAGCTCGGTCATGACCTTGAGTCTCGAGGAGATGGCCGAAGCGAGCGAGAGTGGGGGGGAGAAGGCATCGACGAGCATGCCATCGACGCGGAATCGGATCGCGAGGCGTTCTTCCATCGGATGCACATGGACATCCGAGGCGCCTCTGCGGAGGGCTTCAAAGAGGATCATGTTGACGAGCCGAATGACGGGGGTCTGGCGGGCCTGGGCGAGCAGGTCGTTGGACTTGCCGATGGCGCCGGCTGCCTTTTCGATCGCGTCTTGATCGAGGGGGATGTCCTCGACGATTTCGGTGACGAGATCGCCTCGTTGTTCGTACCCTCGGTTGATCAGGCTCGCGACAGCTGCGCGTGGGACGAGCATCACCGTGATCGGCGAATCGAGCGTGTCTTCGAGCATCGAGAGGACGGAGGGCTGGAGGGGTCGGCTGGTTGCGATGACAAATGCGCCGTCTTTGTGTTCATAGCAGGCGACGCTCGATGCGCGGGCGTCTTCCTGATCGACGAGTTCGTAGAACCGGGAGGATGATTCATTGAGCTTTGGCTCGGCGATGAACCCGAGCCCGGTGCGCCCGGCGAGGAGCTTGAGGGCGCTCGATTCATCGAGGGCCAGTGTCTGGAGCATGACATCCCAGGGCTCGTCGTCGGAGCCTTCGATCGAGGCGAAAGCGCGGAGCTGGTCGCCCGAGAGTCGGAGCTCGCCAAAGGCGCGGGCGGCGTCGTTCCACCGATCGACCACGACGATCGCAGCGTCTTGATCGCGGGCGGGATCGGTTTTTCGTTTGATGAGTCCACCGATTTTTTTATTTGATTGGCCGTTGGCTTTGCTCATTGTTTACTTACTCGCTGGCTTTGGCGCTGGTCTGGTGGATTTCGATCATCGCGGGCTCGAGCTCTGGGGGGGTGTTTGGGTGTGGGGAGTTGGGGCGATGGGAGGTGGTTGGGTTTTGATTGACGCGGTCTGGGTGTGTTGATGGCGGATTCATTTCCGGCGCCATGATGATCGCGGGTTCGAGCTCGGGCATGTTGTCTTCGATGCCCATCTCGCTTTGTGGGCCTTGGGAGAAGAGTTTGAGGTCGTTGAAGTTGGGGTCGGTCATGATGCGAGGGGTGAGGAAGACATAGAGCTTGGACTTGTTGTTGACCTTGTTTGTGCGTTTGAAGAGCTCGCCGACGAGCGGGATGTCGCCGAGGAGTGGAATTTTGACGATGGTGTCTCGGATATCTTCGACGGTGAGCCCGCCGATGACGATTGTGGCATCGGATGGAACGGTTGCAGATCCTTCGACGGTGCGTCTGTTGGTTCCTGGGGGGAGTCCGCCCTGGGCGACGCCGACGAAGTTGGAGAGTTCGACGCTGTATTCGAGCCGGATGAATCCGCTGGCGGAGATCGAGGGTGTGACGGTCAGGGTGGTGCCGACCTCGACATACCCGCCGAGCCCTTCGAGGTTGCTTCCGGTGCCTGTGGTCTGGGTGATCTCGGAGTAGGGCTGCTCTTCGATCGACATGATTGTGGATTCTTCGTTGTCGTTGACCAGGAGCTGGGGGGTCGAGAGGATTCTTGCGTTGATGTTGGTCTGGGTGGCGTTCATGATGATGGGAACATATTCGGACATGATGACTGCTTGGGTCAATCCGCCGAGCCCCGCGGTGACGGTCTTGGGGTCTTGGAAGAGTGTGCCCGGGCTCGAGAGTCCGAAGTTGGTGCCCATCGAGTATTGCCCGGCGTTGAGCTGGGTCTCGAAGGCGAGCGTGAAATCTTCGTTGTCGGCGATCGAGACGATCATGGCCTGGATGTAGACCTGTGAGCGTTGGCGATCGAGGCGGGTGATGAGTGCTTGGAGGTCTTCTTGTTGTTTGATTGGCGCTTTGATGATGACCTGGTTGGAGAACTCGTCAGCGATGACGGTGATTTTGCTCGGGTCGAACTCGCCGGTGGATTCGCCGTCGGCGTTGATGGGGAATCCGTTGATGAATGTTCGGTTTGTGTTTCTTCCGGACGATCCGGGGAGCAGGTTCGAGTCACCGGTTTGTTGCTCGCCGGTGATGATGGCGTTGAGCAGATCGGAGATGGTGATCGCATCGGTGTGGTTGAGGATGTATTCTCGGATGACGACGCGTTCGTCTTCGGTTTTGAGCTCGGCGAGGAGTGCAGCGAGCTGGTTTTGTTGGGCTTCTGTGCCGTAGTAGATGATGCTGCCGCGTGCTGGGTCAACGACCATGACCGGGCCGCCTTGTCCCAGATCGGCGCTTTGCATGTTGAACTGGTTGTTCTGCCCTCCGAAGCTAAAGGGGTTTTGAACCTGGGGGGCTTCGATCTGGATGACCTCGCCGAGCCCGCGTCGTTTGGCGATGTCGGCGATCTGGGCGGCGCTCGAGCCTGCGAAGTAGTTTTTGGGCTCGAGGGTGTTGGGGACATCAATGACAGCGAGGACCTTGCGGACACGGTCGATCTCGTTCTCGTTGCCCTTGAAGATCATCGCGTTGCCTTGGGGGTCGATGGTGAGGCGCTCGGCGAGGTTCGAGAGTGAGCTGCCGCCTCCGGGTGAAAGGGCTGGGCTTGCGTTGGGCTGATTGCCTTGATTGATCCGTGCCTGGGGGGCGCGGAGGCCCGATGGGCCGGCTCCGCCGACGAGGGCGATGACGCGATCGAGTGCGGTGGGGGCAGCGAGGTGATGGAGCTCGAAGCGGATGTATTGCATGTCGGTATCGAGGCGGATGAGCTCGGTGACCATCTGCTCGATGCGGAGGATATCGCGGTGGGGGGCATTGATGATGAGCACGCCGAGTTCATCGACGGCCTGGATCGCGCCGCCGGTCTTGGCTGCGTTTGCGCCCCCCGCCGATCCGAGCGTGGCGTTGAGTGCGGGGACGATGAGCGAGGGTTTGATGTTGGGTGTGGGGATGATGCGTGTCGAGGCGCGTTGTGTGCCGAAGGTCGGTTTGACATCGGTGAGGGGGTGGACGATGTAGAACTTCGAGTCGGGTTCGTAGGTGATGGTGAAGGCGTATTGCTCGAGCATGGCGTCGAGGAGGTTGATGAGTTTGCTCTTTGGCACGCGGATGGGTGCGTTGAAGACGACTTCGCCGGTGGGTGATCCTTTGACGATGATGTTGATATTGAGTGATGATCCGATGTAGTCGATGAGTGTGGTAAGTTCGATGGCCTCGGAGAAGCCGCCGAAGAAGACTGTGGGTTCGCGGGGGGTACTTTCGCCTGAGTCGGGTGTTTTTCGGGTGGTTTTGTTGGCTGGGGCCTTGGTTGTTGGCTCGTCGGCGGGCGGGTCGAGACGCTGGGCCCAGGCGCTGGATCCGATGGCTGCGATCAAGACCGAGGCAAGGATCATGCGCGGAAATGATGAGGTCATGTGTTGCTTGTTGCGTTGGTGCATCAGCAAATCTCCTTGATCCGCCCGGCATTGGTGCGCGGGGGGCGTATGGTCTTTCTCAACAATACGGACGGGGTCCGTGTGGGTCGCTTTGAAGCCGAGGTGTCGGCTTCATACAGTAGGCAATGAGCCCAAAAAGAAGGGCTCTCTTCTCTTTCGGAGTATGTCGATGCGCATCGTGAGTCTGATCCCCTCTGGCACCGAAATCGTTGCTTTTTTGGGCGCTCAGTCCATGCTGGTGGGTCGATCGCACCGGTGCGATTTCCCCGCAGGGGTCGGCTCGATTCCGGTCCTGACGGGCCCAGCTCCCGATGGGCCCGTGGGAGAGATTGGGGATGCCCGGGCTTATCAGGTTGATACGACAAGGCTTGCGTCGGTTGGGCCCGATCTGATCCTGGCTTGGGATGGGCAGGAGATCGGCGAGGTGCCCGATCGAGTTGGCGTGCTCAGGCTCAATCCCGAGACGGTCGAGGATATTCTTGACGATCTCTATCGGGTTGGCGAGGCGATTGGATGTCAGGATCGGGCGATGCATGGGGTGGTCGGTCTCCGTCAGCGGATGGATCGGGCAGAGGAACATATCAATCCGTACGATGACGGGCCGATTTGTGGGTTTCTGGAATGGGCAGCCCCGATTTGTGTCGCGGGGCTGTGGACGGTGCAACTGATTGGACGGGCGGGCGCTCGGCATCCGCTCAACGAGGTTTTTGCCCGGCCTGGGTCAGGGGCTGCGGTTGGGCCTCAGCAGGCTCAACGGGTTGCAGGCCCTTCGATTGCCGTTTCTCCAGAACTCTTTTGTGCTGCCGAGCCTGAGCATCTGGTGATTGCTTTGCGTGGGATGGGGCTCAAAGAGGGGATCGAAGCGACGAACCGGTTGTATGTGCAGACGGATTGGTTCCGCTCGTTGCCCGCAGCAGCGAATGGTCGGATCGTGGTGGTCGATGGGAATCAGATGTTCAATCGCCCTGGGCCTCGCGTGGTCGATGCGCTCGAGTTTCTGGTGGGGTGGCTCAATGGGTGCGAACACTTGATTCCGGATGGTTTTCCGTGGGTGCGGTGGTCAGAGACGCTTTAGGCATGTGGGTCTGGATCGGTTGGTTTGTGTGGGATGGCGATCGGGGCGCCATCGAATGAGATGGCGTCGATCGGCAGGCGTGGGGGCTCGGGGAGGCTTGGCGATGGGGCTGGGTTGGGCAGCGTTTCGATCGAGGCCTGGGTTTCACCCTGGGTTTCAACTTGGGTTTCAACCTGGGTTTCAGCTTGGGTTTGGGGGGCAACGGGGGTCGGTGTCGAGGCTGGTGGAGGCGTTCCGAAGTTCATTTCTCCTGCGCCGGGGAGCTCATTGGCGAGCGACTCGGCCCGCTGGATCAATGCGCCCAGCCAGACCCCTGCTTGCTCGACGCGGGTCGAGAGTTTGTGCAACGAGCCATCGAGCAGCGCCTGGAGCTGACCCGATTGATTGGCCATTTCGTTGGTGACCTCGTTGGCGATGGATGAAGAGGCGGCGATGGTCTGACGGAGGGTTTGTTGCTCGAGTTGAAGGTGGGCCAGCTCGGTGGATGCGAGTTCGAGTTTTTCTTCGAGATCGGGACCCAGCTCGGCGATTTTTTCAGCGGCCTGGGTCATCGGGCCCACGAGCTTGTCCTTGCGCGCTTCGAGCACATCGAGCTCGTCGGCAGCATCAACAAGCCAGCATCCGAAGCCCGATTTGATGCCCTGGGCCTGTGATTGGAGGTCTTCGAGCTGGCGATAGACGCGATCGAGCGATGCGGTTTGCGTCTCGCCTCGCTCGACAAGCGATTCGATTCGTGCGAGAGGCGAATCCTCGAAGACCGGGTTTTGCGGGTCCATCCCCAGCGTTCGCATTGCTTGCTGGGCAGCTTCGAGCACCGGCTCAATCGAGGCGCCCAGCTCGGCGATCCGGGCGTCGGTGAGGTGAGAGGCTTCATCAATTTTTACTGCCAGATTTGCGCCCGCTTCTTGGGATCGAGCCAGCACCTGGTCGATGTCGGCATTGAGCTGATCGCCGATGGCGTTGGTGCGTTCGAGGATTTCGTTGAGTGTGGTGTTGGTTTGGATTCGGGTATTTTCGATGCGTGCATCGAGCTCGGCGAGCTGGCCTTCGATCTTGGTCGAGAGCTCTGCAAGGTGCAAGGCGTGTTGATTGCTCGATTCGATCGCTTGCTGGGCCCGTGCTTGAGCTTCTTGGGCTTTGGCCTGGGCTTGGGCAATGGTCTGGTCGATGCGCTTCTGGGCATCGGCGAGCCGATCTTCGATCAGTGTGTCGATCTGGGAGGCGAGGGCCTGGGAGTCGGGCAGTGATGCCTGGACCTTATCGAGGAGCAGGTCGGTGCGGGCGGCCCGCTCGTCGATCATTTTGATCATCCGCACGCCCGCCTGCATGCGCTTGTTGATTGATTCGGAGGTCTCATTGCATTGTTTGATCATCGCCTGAGCATCGGTGGAGAAGTCTTCGAGGGTTCGGCCTTGGGCGGTTGCCTGGACGATAATGGATTTGAGCATCTCGGAATAGCGTGCAAAGGCACCGGCGTCGAGGACCCTTGGTGAGAGGAACATCTCTTCTGAACCGATTGCATTGGGCAAGCTGGGGATGCTGGACGAATCGGTCAGGTCGGTCATCGGGCGGGGCTCGACGATGGATGCGTGTTCGGTGGCTGGGGGATGAGCCGAGCTCGGCGTTGTGTTGTGTGCAGTTGAGTTGGCGGTACCCATTGAAAATGCTCCTGATCTGGGCGATTCGTCTGTGTACCTGCCCGTCGCAGAGGGACAGCGCACACCGGACGAGATCTGCCGATGTAGGTCTCAATAACTTCGGCTATATCTCCTCAACTTCTCGAGAAACAACATCCATCTATCCTCAACGCATCGCTTGAGGCTCCGGATGTGTAGAATCAGGCTATGGCACAACGGGCAGACCAGACCGATCTCACCGACGCATCACGCGGCAAACGGCTTCAACGGGTCATGGCCGATGCGGGGGTCGGCTCGCGCCGGGCATGCGAAGCGATGATCGAGAACGGCGAGGTCGAGGTCAACTCCAAGCTCGTCACCAAGCTCCCCGCGTGGGTTGATCCTGAAGAGGACCATATTGTGGTTGCGGGGCGGGCTTTGCCCAAGGCGGATCGCAAGTTGTATATCATGCTCAACAAGCCGAGCAATACGCTCTCGACGAATAAAGATGAGCCGGGCTCGGATCGTCGCACCGTAGTCCAACTCGTCAATCACCCCGCAGCAGCCCGGCTTTTCCCCGTCGGGAGACTCGACTACGACACCGTCGGGCTCATCATCCTCACCAATGATGGCGAACTGGCCAACAGGCTCACGCACCCGCGATATGGGGTGCCCAAGACCTACCGCGTGACAGTCAAAGGCGAGCTTGATGAGGCAGCGATCAAAGAACTCGAACGCGGGATTTATCTTGCCCAGCGCAAAGCCGGTCAGACCGATGGCGTCGCCAAGACCGCCCATGTCGAGATTGAGCTCATCGCCCGCGATCGTGAGCGGACGGTGGTGTCGTTGACGCTGCGCGAGGGGCGCAATCGGCAGGTTCGGCGGATGCTCGCAGCGGTTGGATATCCGGTGCGCAAGCTCGAACGCACAGGGATGGGCCCGGTTCGGCTCAGGGGATTGCCTCGGGGTGGTTGGCGTGAGTTGACACGGGAGGAGATTCGTGATTTGCGTAAATCCGCTGCGGTGGCTTATCGTGAGGATAAAAAGCCCAATCAGGCAAGCCGACCGGCAACTCAACGGGGCGGACAGGGTGCCGGGCAGGGTTCTGTCGGCCCAAATGGCGGATCTCGTCGATCTCGCAAGCAGAATCAGCCGAAGAAGGGGCCTTATGTGAGTCCCAATGCCGGTCAGGATGTCCATATTCGGAACCGAACGATCAAGAACGCGATCAATCGGGCGGGCAACGAGCGGGGGTTTGTGCCCAAGCCGATCGTTGAGCCTGATGAGTCATCAGAGCAGGGCCAGTAGAACACCGAGCCAAAGAACACGATGAGCACGCCTGAGTCCAACCCGTCATCTGTTCCCGAACATGTTGATCCGCGTGATGAAGCCCGTCGGGTCTGGACGGTGGCGAAGATGGGGGTTTTGGGGTTGTATCAGACGCAGCTGCCTCGGATGGCAGCCGCGTTGGCATATCGCACGATTTTTTCGATCATCCCGGTGATGGCGATCGGGCTTTTGATCTTTGGGTCGGTGGTGTCCGATGCACAGGTTGAATCTGGGGTTCGGCGGGTGCTGACCTTTGCGGGGATCTCGCAGATCTCGGCAGTCGAGGAGCAAGAGCTGGATGAAACATCGCAGAACGCCCGCTTAGAGGCAGCGCTCGATGCGAGCCTCGATGCCAATCTCGAAACGATCAATCAGGCAGGGGAGCATTCCAATGATTCATCATCGCCAGGGGCTGCGCCAGATGATGATGCCTTCGGCGGGGCCGACCTTGACCAGGTGATTACGGACCTGATTACCCGGGTCAACAGCTCGATCCGCAATGTGCCCACCGGATGGATCGCGCTGACCTCGGGTTTGGTGCTTTTGTATGCAGCGATGTCGATGCTCATCGAAATCGAGAAATCGTTCAACCAGATTTGTGGCGCCCCCTCGGGGCGGGGTTGGCTGCGCCGATTGATGTTGTATTGGACGATTCTGACAGCTGGCTCGTTGATGCTCGCAGCGACTTTCCTTGCGGGTGATGCGTTTACGCGCCTGGTGGTGTCGTTTGCCGGGACGGATTCGATGATCGGGGCGATCATGGCCGGGTATGGGGTGTCGGTGCTGATCTCGACTTTCTTGCTTTTGGGTGCGTATTTGATTATCCCCAATACCAAGGTGCAGTTCCGATCAGCGCTTGCGGGGGCGTTCTTTGCTGCGGTGATCTGGGAGCTGGGCAAGCTCGGATTCACGACTTATCTGCGGTATACGACGGGGTACGCCAAGTTGTATGGGTCGATCGCGGTGCTGCCTTTGTTTATGCTCTGGGTGTATCTTACTTGGCTCATTGTGCTCCTGGGGATGCAGGCGTCGTATGCCTTGCAGAACTTCTCTCGGCTGATCGAGGACAATCTTCGTTCGCTGAGCGATTCATCGAATCGAGCGCCCGCGTTGATTGATCCGCTGGTGCTCCTGGCGGTGGCCAAGGAGATCCAGGCGGGGTTTGCGCAGGGTAAGCCGAGCACGGCCGAGGCGGTGGCTGCGAGTGCCAAGCTTGATCCATCGCAGGCATCGGGATTGCTCGATGCGCTGACCGAGGCGGGGATCACGAATCGGGTCTATCAGGGCGAATCGTTCCTTGGGTGGTCGCCGACCAAGCCGGCCGATGGGATCGGGCTCGATGAGATCCTCAAGGTCGCCCATCGGCTCGATGGGTTCCGGGTCGGCGGGGTTGATGCGCAGCTGCCTTTGGCGATCAGCCAAGCGGCGGCGTCGGCCTGCGCGGGCAAGACCCTGGCGGATATTTCGGATGCGGAAGATTCATCCAATAGGCGAAGTGGCGAACAGGCTCCGAACACAAAGCGGTGAGGATCGTCGGATTCTGGGCGTGATCGGTTGTCCGAATCTGGTCTGAATCTTGGTTGATGCCTATGCTTCCCGTCCAAATGAACCCTATTGAACTGACCGAGTTTTCGATTTACCTTCACCAGCGTCCCGGCGAGCTCGCGGGTCTTCTTGATGCGGCCAAGGCCGGTGGGGTGGAGATTATCTCGATCTCAACGACCGAGCATCTCGATCGGGGGTGTGTCCGTCTCTTGGGGTATCCCGAAGCAGCGCTGCGTCATATTTGTGAGTCGATGGTCGATGCCGGGGTTGGGCCTGTGGTTGAAGCGCCGGTGGTTGGTGTTTCGATCGAGGATCGCCCGGGGATTGTGCGTGATCTGGTGGTACTGATGGCGGATAACCGGATCAATGTGCGCTATTGCTACTTTGTGCCCGCATCGAAGGTCAGCGAGGGTGCGATGTGCGTATTCCGGTTTGATGAGCATGAGACGGCGATCGAGCTTGTCGAGCGGACGGATTGGGTGCCATCGACGACCGAGGAGAGCTCGGGTGATGAATCTGCTGCTTGAGAAGCATCGCATTTTCCTGATGGATCGCATATACTCGTAGAGCGACTCGCAGGCGATCAGGCACTGAGCCCGATGCAGCATCCCCGCGACTCTGGAGCATATTTCTATGGGAATCGAAGGCGCCATCACCACTGATAATGTTCTGCTGACTCAGCTTCAACGGGTGGTCAACTGGTCGAGGCGATCGAGCCTTTGGCCGATGCCCTTTGCGACGGCCTGCTGCGGGATCGAACTGATGGCCACCGCGTCATCACGGTATGATCTGGCCCGATTCGGCGCGGAAGTCATGCGATTTTCGCCTCGCCAGGCAGATTTGATGATCGTCGCCGGGCGGGTGACGACCAAAATGCTCCCGGTGCTCCAGCGAATCTATGAACAGATGCCCGAGCCCAAGTGGGTGATCTCGATGGGGGCTTGCGCCTCGACGGGCGGGGTGTTCGATACTTACGCGACGGTGCAGGGGGTGGATCAGTTCATCCCGGTCGATGTGTATGTGCCGGGGTGTCCGCCTCGTCCTGAGATGTTGATTGAAGGGGTGATGGCGATTCAACGGCACATTGATGAGGAGGGGATGCCTCCGACCGATGCCAATGGCAAACGGGTGCCTTTGGGGATTGCGGTTTCGCCGGGGGCTGGTGGATATGCCGTCAAGCCTCAGCCGGTGGGATTGAGCTGAGCACGGGATCGTTTGGATATAGGGATAGGGCATCAACGGGCGCTTCGGCGGGCGTTTTTTGTGAGTGTGTGCGGAGAGGGGGTGGGGGACGAAAAAACCCCTCCAGATTTCTCCGGAGGGGTTTGAAAGTATTTTCGATCAATCGTGCAGCGGATTAGCGGCGACGACGACCAGCAACAAGCCCGCCGAGTCCGAGGACTGCCAGTGCGCTTGGTGCGGGGATGTAGCTCACGGTGATGGTTGAGCCTTGCTCGATGTAGGTGTCGATGCCGCCAGCGATGTCATCAAAGAACTGCTCGTAGAACTCGATGTCAAGCATGCCGTCAGCACCAAGGACGATGCTCGATGCCTGGTTGCCAGCGTAGTTCATGAAGCTGCCGGTGAATGCATCGCCGGGAGCAACCTGGACGATTTCGCTGTTGCCGAAGAAGCCCATGGTGAACTCTTCGAGCCAGCTTGGTGGCTCGGTTGAGATGGTGACATCCCATGCGATGTTGGTGATGCTTGCGTTTGCAGCAACGAAGACATTGGCGACATCGTTCTGAGGATCACCTTGGAAGTTGTAGCTGTCATACATCGAGATGTCGATGACAAGCGACTGGCCGTGTGCAAGGCCTGAGACAGCAACGAGTGTTGCGAGTGCAATTGTCTTTTTCATTTTCAATTCTCTCTTTCTAAAAAGTCATTTCCTGCCAACGCTCCGCACGCCAGCATCCTGAAACCAGTTTTGATCGCGTAGATGTCCCAGATTGTGCGAGCAAGACAAGCCGGGAGCGCTGAGGGTTGAAGCATTGAAAATGCCTCGTGCGTCGGATCTCATTGGTTGTGCCTCTCTCGCTCATGGTGTGGAAGCACCTAAGCTGAGTCCAGAATAGCGAATCTGGAGAGTCTGTCAATACTCTTGCCAGCGAATTGAGATAATTCTTTGTAATACCAGACCTTCCGAGCCGTGGGCAATGGCATGAATGGATCAAATTGTGCGGAATATGGGGGAATATGCGAGCATGGATCGGGTGATGGGGTGTGGTTTGGGGTGGTTGCGTGTATGAAAAAAGAAGCCCCCGGAGAGTTCTCCGGGGGTTTCTTTATTTTGTTATGATCGAACTTGTTGGCAACGATGCCAGCGGGTCAGGCGTAAGTCCGAGTCATATTTGTGTCGGGTTCGCGTGTCGGATTAGCGACGACGACGCCCAGCAACGAGGCCACCGAGTCCGAGGACTGCGAGTGAACCAGGGGTTGGGACGAAGTTGCCACCGAAGCCCACGAGGGTAAGTGTGGATCCGGCTTCCCAGATGGAGTCAGGAGCACCAGCGTTGTCGACGAATGACTCGAAGAACTCGATGTCGAGGTTACCCGAAGCGTCGGGGAGGGTGTTGGGGATGCCGTTATCGCCCAGATCGAGGATACCGCCTGAGCTGTAGTTCTGGTTGGAAACGCTGAAGCCGTCAGCGATACCTGGGGTCAGGAAGAGCTGGCCACCAAAGTTCATGACTGCTTCTGAAGCCCAGCTACCACCGAAGGTGGTGAGGTTCACATCCCAGCCGATGCCGGTCATTTCAGCGCCAACACCGAGAGCGACGGTGAGGATTTCGTTGAGTGCGTTTCCCTGCTCGTCCCATGACTGGTAGCCGCTGATATCGACGATGATGGTACCGGTTGCGACACCAGCGTTGTCGATGGTGTTGCCAGCGAACTGGCCAACGGCGATTGGGTTTGCGGTTGCGAGGCCAGCGGTTGCTGCCAATGCTGCAAGTGCGATTACTTTCATTTTCTCTTCTCTCTTTCGTTTGACAAACTTAAAGACAGGCCGACGCTCCACACGCCAAGCCAAACAGACTCAATATACCCAGCACAAATGCTGGATGCGTCGAACACAAACGACAAGTTTGGTCAAGGGGGTCTCTTTCTCCCTTGCAAGCACCTTCTCGCGAAGCTTCGGTATGAGGTTTCATGCGTGAGGTCTCATGACGAGATACCATATTGCGAGATACCATCATTACGAGATACCGTCATGCGGTCTCAATGAAGCGGCTTCTTGAAAAGGTGACGGAACGACACCGTGTTTCGGGTGGGACACACCCTCCACACCCCCATAGCGTAGTGATTTCTGGGGGTGTGTCAATAGGGTCATCCTTGAATTCCGGAAGAATCTCTGTAATTGAGTGAATTCGGAGCCTGATCGCCGATAATGGGCGATATGTCTGGTTGGATGGGCGTTTTCGGACGATTCAAAGGTCTTGTTACTCCAGGAGATATGCTTTTCCAGGGTTTGGTGGTTGTGTACGGAGGATGAGAGCACGCAGGGCGCCTGGTGGCATGAGATGGCGTGTGGGTGGAGACTGAGGATTCGCTCAAATCAAAGGATTCGGGCCCGTTGGGGCATTTCAGAAGAGCCATCGGACACGACCTCGTGGGTAGAGGCATGGGATTGGGGGCGGCTTATCAATGACAGAACCCCAAGGGGGCGTGGGGAGGGTGTATCCCAAGGTGTATTTCAAGCAATGAAAAAACGCCCGAGCAAATGCCTGGGCGAAAAGAATAAAGATAGATATCGAAGAGCGATTCTGTTGCGTGAACTCTGCAGGGCAGAATCAGATGGTTTGGAGGGTACGACCGATGCGGCGGCGTTTGTTGAGAAGCTTGCGGCCGCTCTTGGTCTTCATGCGGGCGCGGAATCCAAATGAGCGACGACGCTTGGTGTTACTCTTGCGGCGGGGATAGTGCATGGCCATGACTGGGATCTCCTAAAACACAGGCTTCCACAGGCTTCAACGCTGTGGGCTCATCTTCTTCAAGGGCGGGGAGTCTAGTCGCCAAGGATTCGGGCGTCCACATCATTCTCAACTCAACACGCAAATTCATTGGACTCGGGCGCTTATCGAGGGGATACTCTTGGTGCTGTCGTAGGGGAATGCACCCGATTCGATTTCGCGGCCTATTGTTCGGTGTTTGTCTGTAATTGAAGCCTGATACTCAAGCCTGATACTCAAGCCTGGCACTCAAAGTAGACACTCAGCAACCGATCGCGGATCTCTGTCACAGGATCGATCAGCATGCTCCCCCATATTTGGTTTTCCCATCGCCTTGATGGGTGGTGGTGTGGTGGTTTTGTAGCTGGGCTGCAAGGGAGTGTCTTGATGAATGATGAAATCCGCGCGAAGGCGCAAGAAATCCTCGGGCACCAGTTCGAGGATGTTGGGCTCGTCGACCTGGCGCTGAGGCATGCCTCGATTTCCGAGTCTCGGCTTGATTCCAATGAGCGATTGGAGTTCCTCGGAGATGCAATTTTGGGGATGATCGTCTGCGAACGGATCTATCATCGGTTTCCGGAGTATCTCGAAGGGGAGATGACGAAGATCAAATCGTTGGCGGTCTCGCGGAGTATCTGCGCCCGGATCGCGATTGAGACGGGGTTGGATCAGTTGATCCGTGTGGGCAAGGGGATGAAGACCCAGCCTGAGCTGCCGCCGTCGTTGGCAGCAGCGGTGGTGGAGTCGGTGATCGCGGCGTTGTATATTGACGGGGGGATGGAGAGTGCCCAGGCGTTTTTGTTGCCTTTGCTTGATCCTTTGCTCGACGAGGCGGTGAACTCGGGGCATCAGCACAACTTCAAGAGCATGCTCCAACAGCATGCCCAGAAAGCGGTGGGGGTATCGCCTGTGTATCGGATTCTCGAAGAAAAGGGTCCGGATCATGCCAAGGCCTTTTATATTGCGGTCGAGCTCGATGGGCGGCAGTTTGAGCCGTGCTGGGGGCAGTCGAAGAAGGCAGCTGAGCAGTTGGCAGCCCAGATTGCGCTCAAGGCGATGGGGTTGATCGAGGGGGATTGAAGCGGTTTATCTCGCTTTTTTCAGGTCAATCACGATCGGGAGATGGTCCGAAGCTTTCGAGTCGTTTCGTTGGAGTCCCATCATATTGAGCGAGGCGTCCGAGAGGGTTCGGGTATCGAGGATGAAGGCGTTGGCAGCGGTGCTGGTGGATTCGTCGATGAGGATCCAGTCGAGTCTGCCGGGGCTGAACCGGCTTTTTTCATCGGTCCATGTGATGGTCGAGGCGTCGGCAAGGATTTGGGCGTCGATGGGGGTGAGGTCTTGTCCTTGGGCGCCCAGCGAGTCGATCATCGCAGCCATGGGTTTGTAGGAGCCCACGAGGTTGAAATCGCCAGCGATGACGACTTTTGCTTTGGGGTGTTGTGTGTGGACGAATCGCACGAAGTCGTTGATTGATTTGGCTTGTTCGATGCGTTTGTTATCTTCGGGGGAGTCGGCGCTGCCGCAGCATTTGAGGTGGATGGAGATGGCGAGGAGTTCTCCTGCGTCGGTGTCGATCAGGGCGGCGACGCCTCGTGCGGGTCGTCCTGAGTTTGAGGGGGGGAGGATGGTTTCGTAGGTGGTGATGATGGGTTGTCGTGATGCGATGGCGACGCCTGCTTTGGGGCTGGGCATGTGGACAGACCAGCCTTTGCCCGCGTGGGTGTCGAGCCAGTTCTGGACATCTTCAGCCGGGGTGTTGAACCATTCCTGGTAGAGGATGACATCGGGATCGGTTGCATCGAGGATGCGTTTGAAGGGGGCGGGGTCTTTGAGTGGCGAGGAGAAGAGGACATTGGCGCTCATGATCCGCACGCTTTTCTTGGGCTTGGCGGGGATGAGCGCGTCGGGTTTGTCCGCGTTGCCCAGGGCGGGGAGCTCGACGCGGATGGTCGTGGACCAGAGGAATCGGTCATTTTCATCCACTTGGTCGATGACGATTTCGATCGGGCCTTGGGTTGGCAGCGTGGCGCTGCCCGGGGCGTGTCGGTCGATGCGGAGTTCGTATTGGGATGCGCCAAAGGTCGGCAGGAACATGAATCCAAGGGCAGCGTGTCCGATGGAGGTGGCTTTGCCCGAGGGGGTGTAGTGCATGACCGACGACCCGATCCCGATGGTGCCCAGGTCGTTCTTTGGAGAGAGTTCGATGAGCAGGTCAACGCCTTGAGGCTGTTGAAGCGAGGCTTCGAGACTCATCCATTGCATTGGGCGTCCAGTCCTGGGGTCTTGGTCTGCGTCGATCCGGATGCGCGTGGTGTAGGGGGCTGCCTGGATCGCTTGAGGGGGAGCGCTCGGGGGCGAGAAGTGGAGGTAGATGTACCGATCGTCGGCGAGTCCGGTGTTGGGGGTTGACCATTCCTGGCAATTGCCATCGATGATGATTGGTGAGTTGGAGTTTGAATCCGGCGAGGCAGCGGATTCGATGCTCTGGCATCCCAGGGTGCAGATGGTCGATGAGCAGAGGACGGCTGCGAGGAGTATGGTGTTCATAGGGTAAGGATAGACGGTGCAATCTTGGTGTGGAATGGGGCCAGGGGTCTTCGGCGAGAAAACCCCAACGGGAATACACTCTTGAGCCGATGTGTTGATGAGTGTCCAGTGTTTGTTCAACAGGAGAAGCTTTTATGAAATATGTCCTTTCTGTATCCATCGCATTTGTGGTCCTGGCGGGCACGCTGGGGGCCGTCGCCGGGCGGAGCTCCAAGCCAGCAGCGATCGAATCTTCCGCGATGCTCATCGAGGAACGGGCTGGGGCGACGCGGGTCTATGAGATTGATCCCACGCATACCAATGTGATCTTCAAGATTCGGCACAACTCGGTGGCCAACTTTTACGGGCGGTTCAACACCACCCAAGGCACGATCAACTTCGATCAGGAGAACTTCGAGAACTCGTCGATGGAGATCACGGTGCAGATGAGCTCGATCGACACCCACAACCGCACCCGCGATGGGCATCTCAAGGGGGCGGACTTTTTCAATGTGCGCCAGTATCACCAGGCCAAGTTTGTCTCGTCGGGGATCGAGAAGGTCAGCGATGGGGTCTATCGCGTGACGGGTGATTTTACGCTTCAGGGCAAGACTGTGCCTATCGAAGCCGAGCTGACGGATATCTATGCCAAGAACTTCAACAACTTCGACATGCTCGGCGTCGAGGCCCGCTTTGCGATCAAAAGATCAGACTTCGGGATCACAAAACACCTCAACGCTGATGATCCAGAGAACGGCCCATTGGGCGATCGGGTCGAGATCATCGTTGGGATCGAGGCGGTTGGAAAATAAGGCAGCTGCCTCAGGGCGCTGCTGGGAGCACACATGAATCCACAACTCCAAGAACGCCTGATGGTGTATGGCGGGTTGATCCCCGGGGCGATCTCGCTGGTGCTTTTGCTGGCAGCGTGGTATATCCATGCGTTCAAGAAATCGCGGGCGGATCATCTCGATGATGATGTCTTTGATGAGGATGAAGGCGAAGAAGAGCGGGCAGTAAGGCCTGCGACTGGGCCGAGGTGGTTGCTGCCGATGCTGCTCGCGGGTGGGTTCGCCGGTGCGGACTTTGCAGCCAATGATGTGTTTCATCTTTGGCCAGACGCCAACAACTACCGCTTTACCCATGCGATTGTGCTGATCGCGCTTGTTGGCGTGGTGGAGGGGTTGGTTCGGCTGCCGATGTTGGTGGGGTTTGTGGTGCGGGTGCTTGGGTTTGGCGGGGCGTTTTGGATGCTCGCTGAGGGGTATGTGGGGTCGGTGTTTGTTGATTCGGCGATGTTTGTGGGCTCGGCGGTCTTTGCTGCGCTTGCTGGTGCGCTGATCGCTTCGGCGATTGATCGGCAGAGCGAAGACACCCCGGCATGGGTCGATTCGATCTCCTGGCTCGTCATCGCGGGCGCGTCGATGCCGATTTTTTTGCAGAACTTTTTTTCGACGGGCGCGATGATCCCGGCCGGGATTATCGCGGTGCTGGTCTCGACATTGATTGTCGGGCTGATCTTCCGCGACCTGCGCCTCGCGCGTGGTGGGGTGACGGTGCTGGTGGGGTTTGTGCTTACGATGTTGGTGGGTTCGATTATCCAGACCGGGGCGGTGAATCTGCCTGCGGTGTTGTTGGTGGGGTTGTCGCCGATGGTGATGGTGGTGGGGGGCAAGGGGATGTCTGGGTTTGGTCAACTCGGTGCGAGGTTGGTGCTGCTCGGGATGATCCTGGGTTCGTCAGCGGTGCTGATGGCGTATGCGGGGGATGGAGAAGCGGGCGGGGATGAAGTTGATCCGTATGCGGAGTATGAGCCGGCTAGGTATAAGGGTGGCTGGGTGCCACTACTCGATGCGGAGCAGGGCAGTCGTGCAGGGTGGAATAGGTGTTTGGAAGTATGAAGACACTACTGCGCCGAAGACGGCGAGTAGTGGCACCCGGCTATTGCCCATTGCCCATTGCCTATTGCCTATTGCCTTCTTCATTCCCACTCAATCGTCGCCGGCGGCTTGGATGAGATGTCGTAGACCACTCGGTTTATGCCGGGGACTTCGTTGATGATTCTTGTGGAGATTCTGGCGAGGACATCGAAGGGGATGCGGGACCAGTCGGCGGACATGAAATCTTGGGTTTCGACGGCACGAATCGCGATGACGCGTTCGTAGGTTCGCCCGTCGCCCATGACGCCTACGGATTGGATGGGGAGCAGGACGGCGAAGACTTGGGAAGTTTTGCGATACAGACCCGCCGCGACGATCTCTTCGAGCAGGATTTCGTCGGCGTTGCGGACGATTTCGAGCTTGTCTTCGGTGACTTCGCCCAGCACTCGCACGGCTAAGCCTGGGCCGGGGAATGGGTGACGCCAGACGATGGAATCGGGGAGCCCGAGGACAGTGCCTAGGGCGCGGACTTCGTCTTTGAAGAGTTCGCGGAGGGGTTCGATGAGATCGAAGCCGAGCTCTTCGGGGAGCCCGCCGACATTGTGGTGGAGTTTGATGTTGGCGCTGTTGCCGCTGTGTCCGTGCCCGGACTCGATGACATCGGGATAGAGGGTGCCTTGGGCGAGGAAGTCGGCGCCGTTGATTTCGTTGGCGGCCTCTTTGAAGACCTCGATGAACCGATGCCCGATGCGTTTTCTCTTGACCTGAGGCTCATCGACCCCGGCGAGATCATCAAGGAAGGCTTTGGAGGCATCGACGACGCGGAGGTTGATTTTGAAATGGTCACGGAAGGTGTGTTCGACGAGATCGCGTTCTTTGTTGCGGAGGAGTCCGTTATCGACGAAGACGCAGGTGAGTTGGTCGCCGATGGCTTTGTGGAGGAGTGCAGCGACGACGGAGGAATCGACGCCGCCTGAGAGCCCGCAGAGGACGCGTTTGTCGCCGACGAGTTCACGGACGCGGGCGATTTCTTCGTCGGCGTAGGCGCTCATTTTCCATGAGCCCGAGCAGTTGCACATTTCGTAGAGGAAGTTGCGGAAGATTTCTGGGCCTTGGGGGGTGTGGGTGACTTCTGGGTGGAACTGGACGCCGACGAAGGTGTGGTTGGGGTCATCGGATCGGACGGCTGCGTATGGGCAGGTATCGGTTGATGCGATGGGGGTCATGTGTGCTTTGTTGAGGTTGGAGATCTGGTCGCCGTGGGACATCCAGACTTGGGTATGTGCGGGGATGGCGTGGAAGATTTTGTCGGCGTGGCTGTTGGATTTGATTTCGAGTTGTGCGCGCCCGTACTCGCGGTGGGGTGCTTTGTGGAGCGCTGCGCCCAAGAGATGGCAGGTGAGTTGCATGCCGTAGCAGATGCCCAGGATGGGGATGCCGAGTTCGAGGATTTGGGGGTCCATGGTGGGGGCGTTGTCGTCGGTGACGGAGGATGGGCCGCCTGAGAGGATGATGCCCTTGGGGTTCATGGCGCGGAGTTCGTCAGCGGTGATGGAGGGGGCAACAAGGACCGAGAACACGCCGGCGTCTCGGACGCGTCGGCAGATGAGCTGGGCGGTCTGGGAACCGAAGTCGAGGACGGGGACGACTTCGTGCTCGATGTGTGATTTTGGGGATGTGGACATGATTCGATCTCGGCGGGTCATTCGCGTGCTTTGGGAGCTGACGAGGTGTGGAATGCAGAGGATGGGGCCCTGCGTCCGATAAACCCGGAGAAAGTGATGATCTCCGGGTGATATCGTAGACGACGCGTGTGAAATTGCGAGTGTCAGGAGCAACCAGTTGTCAGATGGTCCAAATAGAGCGCGTCTAAGTCTTGAAGCCTACTGTTGTTGTATGTCTCGTGGGCGATGGCAACTCGGTGGGCGGCAGTGCATGATCGCAGGAGTGATCGGGGTGCTGGTTTTGGGGCTCGGTTCGGTATCGGGATGCATTCCTGAGTCGAAACCCGGGTTTGACTCACCGGCACCATCGAAACGGCTTGACGCGATTGTCAACGCATCGAGCTTGGAGGACGATGAATCGCTTGTTAGACTTGTCGAGAAGCTCCGGTCGTTTGATCCCGCCGAGCGGATGTTTGCGATCCGATCGCTCGAAATCCGCACGGGGGAGACCTTTGGCTACGATCACGCTGCCCAGGATTGGCAACGGCTCGAAGCCTTCGATCGGTGGATCGAGTACCTTGAGGAGCAGGGGATCGAGACGAGCGCCCTCACGGATGAAGGCGATGAAGGCGATGCTGGCGAGGGTGTCGAAAAGAAGCCGATGGAGCAGGATGCGGGTTGAGTTGAGGGGCGGATGATTTGAAGGCGATTTGAAGTGGGTGGATATGCAGGACAGGGCTGAAATCGAGTTGAAGCTGATCTCTGATCCGATGTACCTGTGCGGTGCGCGCGAGCTCGTCGGGTGCATCGCCCGGCGGATCGGGTTCGATGATATGGATTGCTCGAAGATCGCCCTGGCGGTCGATGAGGCGCTCTCGAATATCATTCGGCATGGGTACAACAAGGTGTTCGATCGCCCGATCTGGATCGGAATCTCGCCGATCAAGCCCAGTGCGGATTCGATCGGGGGGATTGTGATTACGATTGATGATGAGGCCAAGCAGGTCGATCCGTGTGCGATGAAGGGGCGCTGCCTCGAGGATATCCGCCCGGGTGGGTTGGGTGTGCACATTATCCAAGAGGTGATGGACGAGGTTCGGTATGAGAAGCGAGATTCGGTGGGGATGAGGCTGGTGATGACCAAGCGTGCTCCACGAGCCGAAGGATCGCCAAGGCTTTCGGATCGCAAGGGGTGTGCGGTGACGAGTATGGGGTCAAAGTCTTCCAAAACACCTATGGGGCCTTGAACATATCCGTGCCAGAATCGGCTACAGTAGGCCGTTGAGAAGATCAATCGGATCGGGCTGTGGAGGCTGGGCAGATGGGACACCAACAATCAAGTTTTATCAGCATTGATCGACCCGAGCAGGGTGTGGTGGTGTTGATGCCTACGACCGACATTGACATGAGCCGTTCGCCCGAGCTTCGCACCGCGATCCGCCAAGAGATGGGCAACGGCGTGCACAAGGTGGTTGTGGATCTTGATGAGGTTCATTACATGGATTCATCTGGATTGGCGACGCTTGTTGAAGCGATGCGCAACGCGAGCAAGTCGGATACGAAGCTGGTGATTTGCTGCATGAACCAGAAGGTGAGTGCGATCTTTGAGATTGCTCGTTTGGATTCATTTTTTTCGATCGTTGCCAGCCGCGACGAGGCGATCTCACTTTGACTGTCTCTCGGCTGATTCATAAGGCTCGTTGAAGCAATGCCCGATCCTCATGTCCAGAGCACCGACAACACCAAGCGTCCTCCGCTTGTGTTTTTGTTGTTGTTGTATCCGATTGCGATCATGGGTCGGCGGATGATCGGGGTTCTGGATCATGCGGGCGAGGTTTTTTATCTGCTTGTTGATACGACGCGTTGGTTTTTGCGGGGTATTTTTCGTTCAAAGTATCGGCTTGGCAAGAGTGCGATTGTTTCGCAGATTTGCCGGATTGGTGTGCAATCGGTTTTTATTGTGGCGTTGGTTTCTGGTGCTGTGGGTTTAATTTTGGCATTGCAGTTGTCGCCGCCGCTCGATGATTTTGGTCAGCGTGACAAGGTTGCCAATATTATTGCGGTGGCGGTTTTGCGTGAGCTTGGCCCTTTGATCGGTGCGATTGTGTTGACCGGGTTTGCCGGTGCGTCGATTGCTGCCGAGATCGGGACGATGGTGGTTTCCGAGGAGATCGAAGCGCTCGAAGCCAGTGCGCTCAATCCGATCCGTTTTTTGGTTGTCCCTCGTTTGCTCGCAGCGAGTGTTTCGATGACTGCGTTGGGGGTGATTTCGAGTTTTTGTTCGATTGTGGCTGCGCTGGCGATCTCGGTGACGGTCTTAGAGATTCCATATCAGACCTATGTGGACAACATGCTTACGCAGGCCAAGCTGGTGGATTTTCTGACCGGGGTGATCAAAGGCGGGGTCTTTGGTACGCTCATCGGGATCATCGCGTGTGCCAATGGGCTCAAGGTAACCGGCGGGGCAGCGGGTGTCGGGCGGGCGACGACTTATACCGTGGTGGAATGTATCGTGGCGATTGTGGTCGCGGACCTGGTGTTCACTGCGATTTTCTTTGCGCTCGGACTGTTCTAGGCCGTGTCTGCCAGCTCAAAGACATCCCATTGGGTGCCACGACTCGCCGTCTTGAGCGCAGTCGTGCTTTGGTTTTTCCGCCATCAAAGAACACGACTGCGCTCTTGGGGCGAGTAGCGGTACCCAGATTCGGATTGATAAACGAGCCGTCATACACGGGCTAGGCTGTGATCGAGCGGTCAAAGAGTGATGGAGAAGGGGCAAGATGATTCGGCGAGGCGTGCCCGAATGTGCCCGAATCATCAGGTGCCGCCTTGGGCGCGCTCTTGAGACACAACCTTGTGGGCACGACTCTTTGTTTGCAACAGTGTTGTGGCCTTGTTGAATGAAGATTGGTAATCCTTCCCGTGATTGTCCGCATGACTCGAGGGGGTGATTCTTCTTGACGAAACCATCTTCGGGCACACGATCAGTGGGCCACGCTGACTTGCGATCCGAAGGAGCACTCCATGTCATTGTCCTGCCTTGTTTATATCGCCAAGCTTGGCACCAAGTCCACGGACCCGCTTGTGTATCAGCACAAAGATATCAACACGCGTATCTATGCTCGAGAGCGGATTACCGGGGTGCTGGTTGTTGCCGGCGGGCATCTCTTTGAGATCATGGAGGGCGATTACGCCGCACTCGAGTCGAACTTTGATCGTGTCTCTTCGAGTGAGATTATGAAAGCGCCTGATATTCTTATTTTTACAGCTTTGAAAGCGCAGCAGTTTGAAAAATGGACAATGGATACGCTGGGTGGAGGGGCACCGGCTTCGACTGATCTCTCGGTGTTTCGTATGCTTGGCGAGCAGACTCAGTCTGATCCATCTTCGACCCCGGTGGCGGCAAAGCGGATGCTCAAGCTTTTTTATGAGCAGTTTTCCGATCGTTCCTCGCACTCCGACGCTGCATAACCGAATCCCTTCTTTCGTGTGCATGCGTAAAAAACGCCCAGCCTTTGGCTGGGCGTTTTGAAGTTGGTATTGGAAAATGAGTGTTTAGGCGTTGGCCGCTGCCGATTCGGCTTTGGCGCGTGCATCGTCGAGGGTGCCGACATACATGAATGCGGATTCTGGGAGATCATCACCTTCGCCGTCGCAGAGGCGTTCGAACGAGTCGATGGTCTGCTCGAGGGTCGAGTTGATTCCGGGGAACCCGGTGAAGACCTCGGCGACATAGAACGGCTGGGACAAGAAGCGTTCGATGCGGCGGGCACGGTTGACGACCTGCTTGTCGACATCAGAGAGCTCGTCGACACCAAGAATCGCAATGATGTCCTGGAGGTCCTTGTAGCGTTGGAGGATTTTCTGCACCCGCTGGGCGACGGCGTAGTGGCGTTCGCCGATGATGGCCGGGTCGAGGATTCGTGAAGTCGATGACAATGGGTCAACCGCGGGGAAGATGCCCTTTTCGGCGATTGAGCGTTCGAGCACCACGAATGCGTCCAAGTGAGCAAACGCGGTCGCCGGTGCCGGGTCGGTCAGGTCGTCGGCGGGGACATAGATGGCCTGCACCGAGGTAATGGCGCCCTTGGCGGTTGAGGTGATTCGTTCTTGGAGCTGACCCATTTCGGTTGAAAGGGTTGGCTGATAGCCCACCGCTGAGGGCATGCGTCCGAGCAGCGCGGAGACTTCTGAACCGGCCTGGGTGAAGCGGAAGATGTTGTCGACGAACATCATGGTTTCTTTCCCCGATTCATCGCGGAAGTTTTCCGCCATGGTCAACCCGGAGAGGGCAACGCGCAGGCGTGATCCTGGAGGCTCGTTCATCTGCCCGAAGACCATCGCCACTTTGTCGAGCACATGGGCGGTTTGTCCGTCTGCATCGGTGTATTCGGCCTCGGCCATTTCACGCCAGAGGTCATTTCCTTCGCGTGTTCGTTCGCCCACGCCACAGAAGACGGAGTATCCACCGAACTCACGGGCCACGCGGGCGATCATTTCCTGGATGATGACGGTTTTTCCGACACCGGCACCGCCGAAGAGCCCGATCTTACCACCACGGACAAATGGGCAGAGCAGGTCGATGACCTTGATGCCTGTTGGGAGGATTTCGGTTTTGGGGTTGAGCTGGGAGAACTCTGGTGGTTCGCGGTGGATTGGCGAGCGAGCGACACCTTCGAGTTCTGGTTTATTGTCGATGGCATCGCCGAGGAGGTTGAAGACTCGGCCGAGGACTTTTTCACCAACGGGTACGGTGACGGGTCCTCCGGTGTCGATCGAGACCATGCCTCGTGTCATGCCATCGGTTGATCCGAGTGCAACGGCGCGGACTCGTCCGCCACCGAGGTGCTGTTGAACTTCGCCGACGAGCTTTGTTGCTTTGCCCTCATGCTCCCATTGGGTGATGATTGCGTTGTAGATATCGGGCAGGTCCCCTTCGGGGAACTGGGCGTCGAATGTTGACCCGATGACTTGCGTGATTGATCCTTTGGTCCCAGCTGCCATGTGCAGTGCTCCCTTTCGATAATTTTCTTGTTTTCGACGGGCCCATCTGCCCTTCGGATTGGACTGGTAGGGTAGGTCGGTCAAATCCGATGGGCCACCAATTGTTGGTCAATTGCCCTTGATCCTTTGTCTGTCTTGGGCAATCGAGTTGAACCGAGAATGGCGGGGTGAAATCGGATAGCATCGAAGCTATGAAGACGCCTTACTTGATGCCACGGATTGTTTTTGTTGCACGGATATGGATCATTATCCTGAGCCTCCTGATTTTGACGGATTCGGGTCTGGCTGGGCAGGATGAGCGGGTGATACCCGAACAGACCCAGTCCATTCCTGCCGATCGTGTTCCTGCCCCTTCGTCGGATATCAATCCGCTGCTCAAATCGCCCCGTGCGACGATGTTCACCTTCCTCTCAGCCATCAGCGAATACACCAGCGCGGGCTCGTCCAAGGCCAAGCGATTGGCCATTGAGAAGGCGGTCGAGTGCCTTGATCTCGAAGCCAATCTTCCGATCGAGACCAAGCGTAACGCAGCCTTTGACCTTTATACGGTTTTAGGCCGGATCGGCGAGGTCCAAAAGAGTCAGCTTCCCGATACTCCTGAGGGTTCCTCGTTTGTGTTTTATCCCCAGACGGATTGGACGATGCCTTACCATCAGGTCTTTGCTGCCAAGCACCCGGGCTTTTCGATCGCTTTGGCCAAAGGTAACGACGGCAACTGGCGGTTCGATCGGGCGACCCTCGATCAGATCCACGACTTTGCCATCGCAACCGAAGATGACCGAACCATCGCAGGTGTCGTCCTCGATCAGACCTTGATGGGCAAAATCCGCAGTGCCGTCCCTGCGACACTCAAGGGCACAACTTCGCTGGGGCTCGAACACTGGCAATGGATCGGCATCCTCGTCGTTATCTTCGTCGGATTGGTCCTCGACCTGCTCACCCGCACCATCCTGCGCACCCTCTGGCATCGGTTCGAGATCAAGCGAGAGCGTGAGGTTGAGAAGGGATCACTCAAGCGGGCGGTTCGCCCTTTCGGGATGCTTGCCGCTGCGGGGGTCTGGTATTTGGCGCTCGATCTGGGCTTGCTCCCGCCTACAGCCACCACCATCCTGATTGTCGCGGTCCGTGTCGTTTTTATGGTTTCGCTGGTCTGGGCTGCCTTCAAGATCACCGACCTGATCGGCGACTGGCTCATGGTTCAGGCTTCCAAAACCGAGACCAAGTTCGATGACTTGCTCGTCCCGATGATCAAACGCACCGCCAAGCTCTTCATTGGCGCGATCGGACTGATCTACATCGCCAGCGCCTTCAACATCGAGATCATGCCCCTGCTCACCGGGCTGGGGATCGGAGGTCTGGCCGTTGCGTTTGCTGCCAAAGACACCATCGAGAACTTCTTCGGCTCAATCGCTGTCATCCTCGATCGACCATTCGAGATCGGCGACTGGATTTATGTCAACGATGTCGAAGGCACCGTCGAAGACCTCGGGTTCCGCTCGACGCGCATTCGCACCTTCTATAACTCGCTCGTTACCGTTCCCAACGCAACCTTGGTTCGCGCCAAGGTCGATAACTACGGCCGCCGCAAATATCGACGCTACACCACCAAACTCAATGTCACCTACGACACCCACCCCGACAAAATCGAAGCTTTCTGCTCGGGTATCCGCGAGATCGTCAAACTCCATCCGTATACCCGCAAAGATTATTATCATGTCTGGCTCAACGACTTCGGCCCGCATTCGCTTGATATTTTGGTCTACATCTTCTTCGAATGCCCGGACTGGTCGATCGAGCTGCGTGAGAAGCATCGTTTTATGCTCGATGTGGTGCGTTTGGGGGATCGTTTAGGCGTTGAGTTTGCGTTTCCGACGCAGACGATTCATCTCTCGAAAGATGATACCCCAGCTGAGAAACTCGAACCCCCCGAAGCCAACTCGGAGCGTCGATGGATTCTTGAAGGGCGCAAGGCGGCGCGTGAGATCACAGCCGATCAACCTTGGAAGAGCGAACTGCCCGGGCCGGTGTTGTTTGCGGAGGAGTTTGAGTCTGAGCATGAGGCGCGAGGGGATAGTGCTGGATGATTCTTTCTTGCCCCTCTCTGTCTTGCTCCTCCCCGCGCCTCGCGGGGAGGGGCAAGAGAAGAGAGAGGTGTCGTCTTACTGACTACTCCGCGAACATTGCTTCGACGAACTGCTCGGGGTCGAAGGGCTCGACATCCTCGGGTGTCTCGCCGAGTCCGATGAACTTCACCGGGATATTGGTGGCCTCTTTGATCGCCACGACGATGCCGCCTCGGGCGGTGCCGTCGAGTTTGCTCAGGAAGATGCCCGTCACACCCGCAGCCGCGTTGAACTCTTCGGCCTGTCTCAAGGCGTTCTGGCCGGAGGTGGCGTCGAGGACGAGGAGGGTTTCGTGGGGGGCGCCGGGGATGTTCTTATCAATCACGCGCCGGATTTTGCTCAGCTGATCCATCAAACCCGCCTGCGTGTGCAGCCGACCCGCGGTATCAAGAATCAAGATATCGACATCGCGGGCTTTGGCAGCAGCACACGCATCGAAGGCGACGGCTGCCGGGTCGCCGCCTTGTTGCCCTTTGACGACTTCGACGCCCAGGCGCTCGCCCCAGATTTCGAGCTGGCGCACAGCACCGGCGCGAAAGGTATCGCAGGCGCCCAGCAAGACGGTGTTGCCCTCGGTGGTGAGTTGTTGGCAGAGTTTGGAGATGGAGGTTGTTTTGCCCACGCCGTTGACCCCGGTCATGAGGATGACCGAAGGCTTGGTGTCACTGAGATTGAGGGTGCGGTCTTGGGCGGGCCACATCGCTTTGAGTTCGCGTTTGAGGTACTCGATGACATCTTCGCCTTTGGTCAGGGTACCGGCTTTGTAGTCGGCTTTGATCCCGTCGATGAGGATTTTGGTCGCGGCCACGCCGACATCGGATTGGATCAATCGCTTTTCGATCTCTTTGATGAGCTCATCGTTGAGCTGCTTGCCGCTGAGCACCGAGCGGAGCGATGAGACGAAGGTTGCTCGGGTTTTACCGAGTCCTTTTTTGAGTTTGTCGATGGCTTTGCGGAAGATCGCCATGGGTTAGCCCTCCGATGCCGAATCGGCGTGTGCGAGTACGCGTTTGAGGACTTTGTCGAGGATGCCGTTGATGAACCCCGGCGAGTTCTTGGTCGAGAACGCCTTGGCGAGTTCGATCGCTTCGTTGACGGCTGCTTTGGGCTTGGGATCGGCGATGGCGGTCATTTCGTAGTGGGCAAGGCGAAGGATCGAGCGATCGACGACGGGCATGCGCGTCACCGTCCAATCGGTTGAGAGCTCGTTGAGTTCGATGTCGGCGACGCTCCGATGCTCGTAGGCCCGTCGCGCAAGCTCGAATGCATGGTCGCGTTCTTTGTCGGTGAACTCAGCTTTGAGATCGGAGAAGACCAGCCCTTCGTCTTCGAGGGTGTGGACATCGTTGAGTGAGTCGCGGATGGACTCGATGTCTTGGCCGATGCGTGCGTCGAGTTGGTACAATGCCAGGAGGGCGAGTTTACGGATGTCTCGTGGTGAAGCCATGGGTTAGTTTGATTCCTTCGCACTTGTCGAAAGTTTGTCATTGGGGCTGAGTCCTGGCGTGAAACGAACGCCGGGTGTGTTGGTTGCTTTGGCATGGGTAAGTGCCGTGATTGCGTCGGCCGCGTCGAGGGCAGCGTTCATTGCTTCGGCGCCCTTGTTGCCCTTTGCTCCGCCTGCGCGGGCAAGTGCTTGTTCGTTGGTATTGGTCGTGAGCACGCCAAAGCTCACGGGTACACCCGTCGCCACCGTGATCTGGGCGAGTCCATGGGCGACGGCGTTGGCGATGTGTTGATCGTGGGAGGTTTCGCCTTTGATGATGCATCCGAGGCAGACGACCGAGCCGTATAGGCCGCTACTGGCTGCGGCGCGGGCGATGGAGATGAGTTCGTAGGCTCCGGGTGCTTCGAGGATGGCGAGGGTGGAATCTGATCCGCCTCGGTCAAGGTATGCGCCGATGGCCCCGTCGCACATCACGGAGGTGATGGTCTGGTTATATCGAGAAACCACGATCGCGCTCGGGGGCAGGTTTGAAGCCGGATTCGGTGCGCTATCAGAGGCCAGGTTGGACGGTGCGGGGGGCATAGTCCATGATCGTAGCCCCTCGCTCGCCGATCACCCATTGCTCCTACCATCAAACGGTTCACTCGAAGGTCGATCATGCGAAAAACCCTCATCAAACTCGCGCCGATGCTCAAGCTCACCCGTGTGACGACGGCTTTCGGTGCGGTGGCGAACCTCTGGTTTATTATTCTCTGGGCACGATTCAACGAAGAAGAGACCGGCACGGAGATTGTGATGAACACGCCTTTGGGCATTCTGCTGGGCGGGGGGCTCATCGCAGGGGTCGGTTTGTATGCCTTTGGGATGAGCCTCAATGATTTGCTCGATGTTCATCGAGATCGGGCGCTAGGCAAATCGGCAAGCCCGATTGTCGATGGGTCGGCGAGTATTGAACTGGCGGTGTGCATGGTGGCAGCGACGCTGATGCTCGCGGTGCTCGGGGCGATGATCTTCGGCTCGGGTGCCCTGCTCATCACCCTGATGCTCGCTGGTGCCATTCTTGTTTTCAATGTGCTCGGCAAGTTCATCCCCGGGATTGGGATGGTGCTCTTGAGTGTGATTTACGCCGGGCATATGCTGATCCCTGATTTGTGGGTGCAGTTTCTGCTTCCGGTGTGGCTGGTGATGACTCACGCAATGATCGTCACAGGGCTTGCCCAGCACCTGGGCCGACGATCGCCACCGATTTCCAAACGGGCAGTTGTTTTCGCCAGCGTTGGGTGGGCGATGTGCTCGCTGATTTTGCTCGCGATGGCCCTTTCGCGGATGGGTGAGCATGGGCTTTGGCCTGATTATGTACCGATGAGTGCGGGGCTTTATCCCCTTGGGTGCATGATTGCCTTTGCGCTGATGATTTATCGTCGATACAAAAAGGTTGGTGTCGGCCCGGCTTTGGGCGAGAAGATTTCGCGTTATGGCTCGATCTGGCCTGCCCTCTATGCCTGCGGGTGGTTTGCCGGCTCGGGGCTTTGGACGGCCTTTGGGATCATGGTCTCGCTGACTGTGATCGGGTTTATTGTGATGACGGTGCTTCGCGAGTTGTATTCACTTATTGAGCACCCCGTCGGGTATCGGCTTTAGGTCGGTGTTTCCTGTTCGATGGTCCAGGCGAGTTGTTCGCCTGTGCAGTCGATGTGGAGGGAGAAGAATCCGGGCGATCCATCGGGCCCCGAGGCGTCGTGTTTGTTGATCATCGGCCAGATGATTTCACGATCAGTGGCGGGCAGGGGCAGGTTTTCGATCTCATCGGGATCATGCCAGCGGAGCTCGCCTTCGTTCATGTGTCCGTCGATGACCTCGACGGGGCGCATTACGCGGAAGTAGAAGAGGAGCCAGTGCGTTTTGCCTTCAAATGCGGTTTCGGCGATGAGTCCGCCGAGGTGGAGGTCTTCGATCTCGACTCGGATTCCTGCTTCTTCTTCGATTTCTCTTTGGGCGCATTGGGCGGGGGATTCTCCCAGGCGCATTTCGAGCTTGCCTCCGATTGGGGAGCAGAGCCCTTTGTTGGGGGATTTGATTCTGTGGAGGAGCAGGACCCTTCCGTCTTTATCGCGGAGATCGCAGAGGCAGGCAATTTTGTAAGGCAGTGCCGCGTTGGCGGGGTCTTCGGTGATATCAGGCAAGATATTGGCAGCGTCTGGCATGGGCTAGGGTAGGCGCACGGGGAAGATTATGCTGCTCGATTCTCGATCTCTTGCATCTCGTTCATTTGCACATCGAGCACGGAGAGGATGCGTCCGATCGAGACGACGGTTTGTGCGGAGACTTGCTGAATTGCTGCGACATTGACCTGGATTTCTTGCGTGACCTTGGCGGACTGGCTTGCCAGTTTGCCCACCTCGCTGGCGACGACGGCGAATCCGCGTCCTGCTTCTCCTGCTCGTGCCGCTTCGATCGAGGCGTTGAGGGCGAGGAGATTTGTTCGTTTGGCGATATCAGAGATGATGCCGAACATTTTTTCGATATCTTGCGTGGTTTGTACGAGTTGCTCGGTGACTTGCTTTGTGGTGCTGATGTCGTCGACGAGATCATCGCGTTCGGCTTGTGCTTTGTGGATGAGTGCGGCATCGGCGCCCATGCCGCTTGTTGCGTCGTTGATTTTTTCCGCGGTGTTTGCGTATGCGCCTACAAATCCTTGGGCGAGCACTCGGCGGAAATACTTGCCGTCGGCTGCGAAGGAGAGCGATGCGCCTGCTTCGCGTAAGAACGCATCGGTCATGTCGAGCATGTGATTCAGGGCATGGAGCATAGGGGCCATGTCGGAGGTTTCGTCGATATTGAGGATGCGGGCTTCGAGATCGCCTTTGGATGCTCGCATACAGACATCAAACGCTTTCTGGGCCCACTTGCTGTCTTTTCGTTCTTTCCAATGGGCTGGTTTTACAAAATCGGTCATATTTGGGCTCCGGATAATTGGGGTGCAGATCAGGCACAGATTTTGAAGATCAGCTCGTCGTAACTCAGGTTCATGGATTCGAGTTTGGCGACAAGCACAGGGAGGGATGCCTGCCATTGCTCGCGTGGGGTGCGGTGTTTTTGTTCGATCGCCAGGAGCTCTGCATACAGTGGCTTGATGACTTCGAGGGCTGATTGATTTGGTACGCGTCGGTTCGAGTGGTACCCAATGATCCGCCCATTGGGATCGAGCGTTGGCGTGACATGGGCAAAGACCCAGTAGTGGTCACCGTTTTTGCATCTGTTGATGACATAGGCGAAGACCTCGTGTTTTTCTGCGATGCGATCCCAGAGGAACTTGAACACACATCGGGGCATTTGGGGATGGCGGATGATGCTGTGGGCTTGGCCGAGGAGCTCTTCCTCGCTGTAGGAGGAAATCTGGACAAATACCTGGTTTGCGTAGGTAATTCGCCCTTTGGTATCGGTCTTGGAGACGATGAGCTCGTCTTTATCGAAGAACCGTTCGTTGCCGGTGAGTGATTCATCTCTGCGCATTGCTTGCCTTCAATTTGAGTCATAGTTCGATAAAACCGGAGTCCGCCGACTCATATCGGTGGTATCTGAATGGAGTTCAACAAGAAATAGGAGAATTGAATCAGTTTGTCTCATAGAGGCGCAGGCGTACGAAAGTCGCCCTTGAGGCGGCTCTTGCTTTACAAGAAAGCAGAAACAAAAAACACACACAGGTTAGGGGGATGTGCGGCGGAGGGTTCGTTGGAACTCGGATACTTTATGTGATGGTGAATGAGGCGAGTATGCTGCCGGATTTGATCGAAGAGTCAAAGTATTGTGCGCGAACTTCTTTGTACGCCTCATCGGAGAAGAACCGGTCTTTCGTTTCTTCATCTGGGAATGAGAGCACAAAGACGCGGTTGAACGGGTCATCTGCCTGTCCCGCGAGCATCTCGCTGATGCGGAAGTCATAGCGGAAGTGCCCGCTGTGAGCTTCGAGGGTCGGGGTCATGCCCGCGCGGTACTGGTCATATTGGGCGTCATTGGTGACATGAAGCCCGACGAGGAGCTCAAAGCGGGCGGTGTTTGTCGTGCTCGTTGTGCTCATCTTGGTTTGTAGCGGGCTTGTTTTTTCGTGAGCCGTGGTAGAGTTCGTAGCTGAGCAATCGGCATTCGATCTGGGCGTTGAAGAAGATTTGTCGCCTGGCGGTTTTGAGCCCGATTTCGTAGGAGAGTGCTCGGGAGCCTGTGAACACATGCCCGGTGTATCCTTTGCATCGGGCTTTGAAGAAGTCGCCGATGTCGGCGTAAGTTTCTTTGAGGGCGTCGGTTTCGCCCAGGCGCAAGCCGTACTCTGGGTTGAGGATCACATGCCCGGCTTGGCCTTCGTCGAGTTGTGGGATTTGGGTGTCAGCGAAGTCGCAGGCTTCAAAGTCGATCAAATGCTCGACGCCTGCGGTCTTAGCGTTTTTCATCGCGGCTTCGATTGCCCGTGGGTTGTTGTCGGTGGCGATGATCGGCATCGGGTCTTTGAATACAGGTTTAGACTTGCGGGCCTCTTTGCGCATCTCGATGTACGAATCATCGAGATCGAGCATGGTGTGCAGGCAGCTTGCGTCGGAGCGGAGCAAGCCTGGTGCGCGTCCGGCTGCGATGAGTGCCGCTTCGATGGCGAGGGTTCCTGAGCCGCACATCGGGTTGACCAAAGGCGTTGAGCCGTCATATCCCATGCCCATGAGTACAGCGGCTGCGAGTGTCTCACGCATTGGCGCATCGTGAGGCATTTTGCGGTATCCACGATCGGCGAGGCGTATGCCGTTGGTGTTGAGGTAGATCCATGCGCGATCGTTCTTCCATACGAGATGAATCACGACGGACGAGCGGTCTGGGCCGGTGTCTGGGCGGGCGCCGGTCTTTGCATTGATGCGATCGACGATCATGTCTTTGAGGACGAGGTTGGGGTACATCGTGTTGTCGATGCTGTGGTGCTCGATGTTGGAGGTGATGGTGAAGTAGGAATCGTTGGGGATGAGTTCTTCCCACGGGAACGAGCTTGCTTCTTTGGCCAGGGCATTGAGCGATGGGCATCGGAACCGGGTCAAGAGCCAGAGCGTGTGGTGGGCGGTGCGGAGGTGGAGATTGAGGCGCAGGCAGTCTTCGAGGGTGGCGCCGATGTGGACGGCGACATGGTCTTCTTCTTGGATTTCGTAGCCGAGGGTTTCGACCTCTTGGCGGAGAAAGGGTGTGATGTGCTCGGCACAGGTGATGCGTGTGAGCCGTTTTTTGTGTGGGTCGATTTGGCTCATGGTAAAAACTCGGAAGCGGGGAGGAGTGGTACCAAAAACCCCATGGCGACGCATGGGGTTTGGTGGTTCTGCTCGCGAAGAACGGATCGAGAGGGATTCGAACCCTCGGTACAGGTTTACCCTGTACACCGGATTAGCAATCCGGCCCCTTCAGCCTCTCGGGCACCGATCCTGATTTGGGGATGGTAGGTCGGGAGAATCGGATCAACGACCCCAAGCTGGAGGATTCTTGCCTCTCCCTGCCATTCTTGATCCTTTCTGCGGGCGTAGGGAGGTGTCGAGCGGAGGCGAAGCGTGAGCGTGCAATTGACACAGAGCCCGAAATTGGGCTCTGTGGTCAGGTGATCCGTCTGGTCGGGGATGCCCGGGCGAAGGAGGAGCGCCCAAGGCACATTGACCAGGTTCTTATGAGTCGTATTCATAGGCCGAGTACCCACCCGGCGTCGGATCGTGTCTTTGATTCAAGGGGAATCGCAATGGGGGGTTAGTCCGCGCCCTCGGCGTTGTTGTCGAGCATGTTGCGGAGGTACTTGTTTTCGCGCCGGGTGGCTTCGAGATCGAAGACGAGGTACTTGACGCTCATGCGGAGGTGGTCGAGCGAGTCCTGGAGCTCGGTGATGGTTTTCTTCATCCGGGTATGGCGATCGCTGGTTTCGGATGCGAGCTGGGCGAGCTTGGGGCGATCGGATTCAGGGAGGGTTTCGATCTGCTCGAGGAGGCTCTGCAGGCGGTTCTGGAAGTCGTTTTCTTTCATGGCTGATTCCCTTTATTCTGATTTGGATCGTGTTCTGAATATGTCGCAGGCTTGTCCTGCTCTGCCAAACCCTGTTGCACACCGAGGGCCAATGTTTGGCATGGGTGTGTGCCAAACGGGCGCACGCAGATCGGCGTCCGATAAGTTCCCAGCCGTGGGATTCAGACAGTCCATTTGGGGACATCCATGAGGTTTTCGATGCTCGCCGATCCATCGGCGGGCGTGCCCGGCTGTGCCGGGTGATGCCAAAGTTCAACGCCTGCGGTGCAGATTCTGCAACGCTTGTTGGGCAGCGGGCGGGGCCGAGTCTCGGATCCGCACCAGTTCATTGGCCGGGACAGTATTGGCGTCTTTGACGACCTTGGAAAGGTGTGATCGCAGATTCATTTGGAACAGCCGATAAAAATCTTCGAGTTCGTGCCGATTGAACCGTTCCATCGGATCGGCGAGCCCGCACTGTGCTGCAGCCCAGTCGATGAGCGAGCCTCCGGTGCCTGTGAATCGGTAGAGGCTCAAGGTGGCTTCGAGGCGTTGGGCAGCGGTGGCGAATGGATCGCGGGCAGATTCGGGGATTTTGGTCATGATTTCGAGGATTTCACGGTGCCCTGCCGAGCTGATGGGCAATGGGGCGTGGTGCTCTTCGATCATGGGTTTGATGGCCTGGTTGACCGCCGAGGCGAGCTGAATGTCAGCGAAGGCGGTTGAAATGGTCTTGAGCCCTGCGCGATCGAACCGGATGGTGAGGCGTTGACAGGGTTTGCCCTCGTGGGTCGTTGTGGAGGCTGCGGAGATGGCTCCTGATCCCCATTCGGGTTTGCCTGCGTGGATGACGCGATCGCCGAGGGAAAACTTGGGGCTTTGGGCGGATTCGGCAGGCATAGATCGGGGGTATCCTCTCGTGGGTCGGGTACAAAGAACGGGCCTGAGCATAGGCGTGGAGTGGTCTCAAACCCGGTGGGGGTCTATACTTGTCTCCGCTGAAAACTGACCGATAGAGACGGATCGGTTTGCGCGTGTTTGCGCATTGCCTGTTTCATAGAAGGATAGCAGATGATCGAAGCCTTGAAAAGTGATGAAATCGTCGAGAAGGTCGGAGGCAAGTTCAAACTCACCGCGTTGATCCAGCGTCGGCTCGAGCAGCTTCTCGAAGGCGCCCGCCCTTTGGTCGCCCGTGATGGGCGGACTGATCTTGAGATCGTGATCGAGGAGATCATGCAGGACAAGATCACGCTTGAGTTTATCGAGAATGCCCCGATCGAGGAAGAAGCCCTTCTTTGATCGGTCCGCAGGCTGATCGTCTCTGATACATGCTCATCTGACACATGCCCAATCATCCCACCCAAGATTCATGCCCATCCCACGAGCCTCGCGTTGCTCAGGATTGGCTTGATCCTGTGTTGCTGCGCTCGCACTTCGAGGGCAAGTCGATTTTTGTCGGCATCTCGGGGGGCATCGCGGCGTATAAGGTTTGCACCATTGTTTCCAGGCTTGCCCAGGCGGGTGCGCAGGTGACGGTGGGGATGACCTCTGCTGCGTGCGAGTTTGTGGGGCCGACGACCTTTGGGGCACTCTCGGGCAATCCGGTGTATACCAGTTCGTGGGCGCAGATTGAGTCGAACGATCCTCAGCATATTGCCTTGGCGGATCGGTGTGATGGTGCGCTCGTGGCGCCGTGTACGATGAATACGCTGGCGAATCTGGTGCTGGGTCGGGCGGATGATGTGGTGAGTCTGATCGTGAGTGCAATTGATCGTAAGAAAACCCCAGTGCTGATTGCTCCTGCGATGAATGAGGTGATGTGGAATCAGCCCAGCACGCAGCGGAATGTGGAGCAGGCGATGGCTGACGGATTTGGGTTGGTTGGCCCGGGTGATGGTTGGCAGGCGTGCCGACATGCTGGGGCGGGTCGGATGAGCGAGCCTCAGGCGTGTATCGAGGCTTTGGCTGATGCGCTGCGTGGCTGACTTGGTTTATGAGCCTTGCTCGTCTAAACTCGATGCTCAACCCCGATGGGCATGCACCCGTGTCGATCTTGTGTCTTGATTGGAGAGATGGCTGAGCGGTTGAAGGCGCACGATTGGAATTCGTGTGGGGGAGCAATCCCCTCGGGGGTTCGAATCCCCCTCTCTCCGTTGAACCGCGTTCATGAACTATGAACACGGTTTTTTCGTGGAAAATTGGGGGTGAGTTCCAAAAGAGTTCCAGATCGCGTAGGGTCCAAAAACTCAGCCGCGCTGGATTTGTCGGTATTTGCAGATGATTCGGTGAGAATGAAACACGATCTGCGCACGAGAATGTCTCTTGGTTGCTGAGTTTGATTGTAAAATGGATCGATCAGAATCGATTCAAGCAGCAGATCGACGATACGAACGGATCAGTCCGCCAAGTTTTTCGTCGCAGATGATTTTGCCTTCGGGCTCAGCTGGTTGAAATGATGGATCAAGCACCGCATTCCCAACTCCCTGATGAGGTCGATCATGGTTGTAATGCTGCACATATGCATCAACCGCTCGCCACAGATGCTTCTCGCCAATCGGAATGATCCGATCGAGACACTCATGCTTGATTGAGCGAACAAACCGCTCTGCATACGCATTGAGATTCGGGCTCTTGGGCGGGAGCTTCACTGATTCAACACCTGCCGAAGCGAGCATCTCAATCATCGACTTGGTGAACAGCGGATCCCGGTCATGGATCAAGTATCTGTGGTTCCGAAGAAACCCATCAAAGTCATCAAGCTGTCGTTTCAATACTCGCTCGACCCAAGATCCGTGAGGCCGATCACTGATCCCGGCGATCTCAACTCTTCGCGTTGCTAGATCAATCACGAACAGCACATGAAAGCGAGTCAGACCCTTGGCGGTCCACACCTCAATCGTGAAGAAGTCCATCGCCGCGATGGATTCCCAATGCATCCGCAAGAACTCAGCCCAAGTGGTGCGTTTGCTCCGATTCGGCGCGGGCTCAAGGCCATTTTTGCTGAGGATGTTGGCAACGGTGGTTCGAGCAACTCGGTGACCAAGTTTGCTGAGTTCACCTTCAATCCGTTCATAACCCCACAGTCGATTCTCTGTTGCAAAGCGGACAACCAACTTCCGGATCTCAAGCATTACTCGTGGGCGACCGGGCTTTCTGGCTTTGCTCCCATCATACTTGGAAGCAATCAGCCTGCGGTGTCACCGCATGATCGTATCGGGGGTGACAATAGAGCAGATTTCAGAGAGCACTTTGTGGCCCAGAGCTTTACCGAGTACTGCCAATCGTCGGCGTTGTTCATCGGTCAGCCGGATTTGCTTGTTGCCGAGTTGCTCTCGAAGAACTCGATTCTCCTCTTTGAGGTAATCGATTGCTCGTTGCTGCTGCTCGTTGAGGATTCCAGCAATAATCACGCTGAAAAATTGCCAAGGGTAGAGTTTAGGGTGCATAGGAGCAGAATACGCCTTCAAAACGAACTCTTGATGTCTCGTGTAGTTTTTTGAATCACGATCGCCAAAAATATTCTGTTTGATGTGGCATCGCCCCGACTCAGCATCCTGAGTAAGCGGAGTACAATGCTCATCGAGTGAAATCGAAAGGGCAGGTCGTATGAGTTGGATGGATGAAGATGCGGGCGGCTACCAGTTGAAGATTACTTTGCGAGATTCAAAGCCGCGGGTTTGGCGGCGGTTTGTGGTGCCTGCAAATATTCCGCTGGACCGGCTTCACATCGCGATTCAGATCATCATGGGGTGGGAGAACACGCACTTGCACCGATTCGTGATTGATGGCCAGCCCTATTGCGAGCAGCCTGAGGATCCGTTTATCGAAGGTAAAGAAGAGCATGGAATCTCTCTGCGAGATGCATTCAACGGCGGCGTCGGGAAGTTTGAATACGACTATGACTTCGGGGATGATTGGAAGCATCTCATTGTCGTCGAAGAGCAGTTGGAGTCTTTGCCGAAAGATCAGCCGTTGGTTTTGTGCATGGCTGGAGCAAACGCGTGTCCGCCCGAAGATTCCGGCGGGGCGTATTGGTACTCGGCACAGCGAGCCGAAAATCCGGAGCAATATGCATGTGAAGCGTTTGATGTGAGGCAGGTCAACAGAGACCTTCAAGAATATATCGAGTGGAATCATGGACAAGGCGAGGTTTGATTAACCTGCACCGAGGCCTTTCTCAATCGCAGGCAGCGGCCTCCAGCACGATATCAGAATTAGGCACATCACCACAGATATGGCCCTGAACAAATCAGACCGGTCCTGGGCGGGCATGGTGGCGATATTATCCATGGGCGGTGGCTCCGATAATACTCTCTGGGTGTGCGGCAATCTGGCGTGCAGAATCGGCAACCCAACCAACAGAGTACCGCGCCTGATCGGCGAGTGCTTTACACTGCTTATTGGTCAAAGTTGACCGAATCCGATCAAGGGTGCTCTGGTCAGGGTTCGGACCAATGGCGTTGATGGCCTGCAAGGCCCGTCCAATAGCAGTGCTTGTATCCGGCAGCTTGCTTGCGCTGACATGCTTGAGGCGATAAATTTGCGATCCGACCTGGATATTGCGGCTGCGCCCGGTGGTGAGATAGACGGGCTTTGCCGGTATCTGTGTTGAGAGGCCAAACTGATTGGCAATAACATTTGAGGAAGGCGCGACACGATCTCCGGTTTGGCGACCAATGGCATCGGCGACCTTGTCTGGGTCGGGCGGCACATCAATGCCGAGTTTGTGATTGAATCGCGGCTTGTGATAGAGCCCGCGTCCGATCCGATTGAGATCGCCTTGCTTGCCTAGGCGCCTGAGTGCTTGGTCAACAGCATCTCGCCCGGCCAAATCGAGGAAGTCCTTCGCAGTCACCACAGCGCCGTCGCCACCAAATCGCTTGGTGATTTGGGTCATAATTTTGGTTTGTGTTGTGTTCATAGAAACCCCATCTGTCAGAAGATCGTATCATAAAACCTGACATTTGCCAATCGGCATTTGGGTATAATAATTGCAGAAATTGGCTGAAATGCTCAAAAACACTTGGTTGTTCGGGCTATGATCGCGTCTGAATAGAGCCCAAGAGATCGCGTGCGGCAGGCTAATTCAAAGTTCAATTTTGATTGGCCCAATGTGTTTCAGGGGCAATAAATCTGAAATACCACCAGGTGATCGATAAACAGCCATTTATCCACCAAAGTCAACAGTGTATTTGTTTGACATTTCAAGGGCATTTGATATACTATCTAGGTGATCTAGCCGATATGCACAGGGAGGTATAATCATGGAATGGAAACTTGCGGATGCAAAAAACCGATTGAGCGAGTTGGTGAATCGAGCCATGGATGAAGGGCCACAGTGGATTCG
>WFPK01000035.1 GCA_015487555.1 Phycisphaerales bacterium | reverse complement strand
GTGGCGAGCCGGGCAATGCGGACGATCGGCTGGTCGGATGCGTCGATGATGGTTTGTCCGTAGAGCCCGTGTTGCCGTCGATGCCGTTTAGTCATGCCGTCCTCTACGCGCCTCGATCAAGGATGGTTCCGGGGTTTTGGACAGGGCAACAATCAAACAGTTCAAGAGCATTGAGTATTTCCTGAGAAAAAACAAGACAAGATTGACAGTACGCCCCCAACTCAAGTCCACGCGGCGATTTCTTCTGAACGGTGCTTTTCAGAAAACTGATGGTGAGATCGCGTCGCTCGCTGGGACTGAGCATGCGAATCTGATCTTTGTACTTGAATCGTTTCTTCTTGAGCAGGATGTCACCCTTGATCTCGGAATCAAAAGCATGGCGAGGCATCCCGAAATGTTGGATTTCAAGCGATTGAATATGCTTCGTAAATGCCCAGAGTTTGGAAGAGTGGATCGCGACGCCGCCCCGGACTTCATAGGGCATCGACCGATGATCGTGCCCGCTTTCGTCCATGAATAGCAACCAGCTCATTGCGTCCCCTATTCCCCCAGTCCAACCCCCCCTTGTCGATGCCCAGGACACCGACGGCACCGGATATCGGCTGCTTATGGCTGCTGCGGTCAAGCCCTGACCAGATTCACAGGACACCCGTGCATCGGGCCCGGGCATCGACAAGAGGGGGTCGCGAGCGGGGGATCGTAGGAGCTCATCGACGCTGGGCCAACTGGGCCCAAAGTCTCTTTCAAGCCCCGATCCGCGACCGAATTGCCGATCTGAACGCGAATTCGGGCACCTTCATCCATGTTCCGGGGGCTCTTGGCCGATATCCTCTTGTGGATAGCTGTGCCTGTCCGTATCCAACCCATTGATGACCAGCTCGGAGTGCCCATACGCCATGGCCGACCAGACATTCGATAAAGAGATCGCCTCGACCGATTGTTCCAAAGCACCGCTCAACCCGCGATGGACCTTCAAGCTTACGATCATCACGGTGATTGTGTTCCTCGTTGGGGTGTGGGGGTTCTGGGATGCGTCGAGTGTGTATCCCAAGCGGGGCGAGCGCTATGCCAGCTGGGCCCAATGGCAATACCTCGAACAGGCCAAGCTGGCGGATTCGGAAGATTATGGGATTTTTATCCGGGAGTCTTCGGTGACGAATCCTGTCGAGGAGCTCCAACGGCTTCGAGACCCCGAGACCAAGAACCGGAATATGCAAGATGCAGCCAACACTTCGAGCACCCGGACCCTGCGGGCGTCGATGCTTGTTGCCCGGCTCGGCTGGCTCGAAGCGCTCAATGTGATCGGGCATCTCGATGAAGAATACACGGTGATTGAATCGCCTCAGCGTAAGCTCAACGAGCTCAGTGCCCATTGGCAGAGTGCGACCAAGCCCAAGCCGTTGCATGCCTTTGATTTGATGGTGCAATGGATGATTATGGTGATCTGCTGGGTGGTTGCGTTGTATATGTTGATTCATATGTTGCGTGTTCGCGCCAAGAAGTATGCCTGGGATGCTTCGTCGATGACGCTGACGATTCCGGGTGGGGCTTCGATCACGCCTGAGGATCTCGAAGAGGTCGATAAGCGCAAGTGGGACAAGTTCATTGTGTTCCTGAAGATCAAAGACACTCACGATGCACTTGGAGGCAAGGAAATCGCGGTCGATACCTATCAGCACAACTTCGTCGAGGATTGGATTCTGGCGATGGAGGAGAAGGCCTTTGGTTCTCAGGACGATGGGGATGATGCCGATTCTGACGATACATCAGCTGATGAATCCTGAGGCGTGCGCATGAACTGGCCCGTTTGGGAAGTCTGGGTGATCGCGTCGGTTGCGTTGTTTACAGGTATCGCCGCTGCGGTGTTTGTTGTTCTGACCTTGCCGGGGATCTGGTTGATGACGCTTGTTTCGGCCCTGTGTATGTGGTGGAGACCTGAGGTGATCTCGTGGAAGGCGGTCTTGACGCTGGCGATCTTTGCAGCGACCGCCGAGCTGGTGGAGTTCTTCGCCTCGGCGGTGGGATCAAAGAAACTCGGAGGCTCAAAGCGCGGGGCGCTGGGCTCAATCGTGGGCACCATCGTCGGCGCCCTCGCGGGCACCTTTATGATCCCGATCCCCGTTCTGGGCACAATCACCGGGGGGATCATCGGGGCCGGTCTCGGGGCTGTGGTGGTCGAGCGGACGATTGTGCAGCAGACCTGGAAGGATTCGATGAAATCCGGAAGCGGCGCCGCTGCGGGTCGGGCGGTGTCGATCTTTGTCAAACTGGGTTTGACCATCGTTGCGGGGCTTTTTTTCATAGTTGCTGCCTTTGTTTAGGCGATCATTCTCGTCGCAAGGCTGCCAAACGACCGATATACTCCCTTGGTGAACATCCAGGAGGGATCCCCCGATATGACCACTTCACCCGAGCAGGGAACACAATCACACACGCCAAATCCCGGCGAGCCCAAGTACTATGTGCTCGATACCAATGTCCTGCTCCATAATCCTAATGCGTTGTTTGTGTTCCAAGAAAATCATGTGGTGATTCCCTATCCGGTGCTCGAAGAGCTCGATGCGATGAAACGGCGAGAAGACGATGTCGGACGAGCAGCCCGCTCGGCGATCCGGTTCCTCGATCGGCTTCGCAAATACGGCAAGCTCACCGCGGGGGTTGAGCTCTCGAAGCTCGGAGCCAAAGCGGGGGGCGCGACGGGGACGCTTTCGATTGATATCGACGATCATGATCGCCCAGCGATCATCGCAGCCGAGCAGCCTGACAATCGGATCATTGCTGCTGCGTGGGCGATTCACCGTGCGGGCAAGCGGGCGGTGTTTGTCACCAAGGACCTCGCTGCGCGGATCAAGTCGGATTCATTGGGTATCCGCTCGGAGGATTTTCTCAATCAGCAGGTCGATGCGGATCGGCTTTATACGGGGTTTATCGAGCTCGAAACCTCGTCGGAGGTGATCGACACGCTCTATCGTGATCGGATGCTCGAGGTGGAGTCACTCGAAGCGTATCTTGAAGTGACGCCGACCGATGGCGAACCCTATACGCGCGAGCTGACCCCCAACCAGTATGTCATTTTGACTGATGCCCAAGACGATGCTCATTCCGGGCTTGCTCGTCGATTGGCCGACACGGATCATCTGATCCCGGTTGCCCAGCAGAAGAAGCCGACCTTTGGGATCGTTGCGCGCAATGTCCAACAAACCCTGGCGCTCGATCTGTTGCTCGATGACGACATCAAACTCGTCACGCTTCTGGGCAGTGCGGGCACGGGCAAGACGCTCTTGGCGATGGCTGCGGGGATGGCCAAGGTGTTCCAGGAGGAGCGGTACGACAAGCTTCTGGTTGCTCGTCCGATCATGCCGATGGGTCGTGATATCGGGTATTTGCCGGGTGATAAGGATGAGAAGCTCGGCGCATGGATGCAGCCGATCTTTGACAACCTGAGCTATCTCATGTCTACACGCGGCGCACCCAACCAGAACGCCGAGAGCAAAACCACCGAGCAGCGGACGGACAAGCTCCTCGCCGATGGGCGATTGGTGCTCGAGCCGTTGACTTATATTCGTGGGCGTTCGATCCCGCACCAGTTTATGATCGTCGATGAAGCCCAGAACCTGACACCTCACGAGGTCAAGACGATCGTTTCGCGGATCGGCGAGGGCACGAAGCTCATCCTGACGGGCGATATCGGGCAGATCGACCACCCGTATCTCGATTCGTCATCGAATGGGCTCAGCTATGCGGTCGAGAAGATGCGCGGGTTGGGGATTGTCGGGCACATTACGCTTCAGAAGTCCGAGCGGAGCACTTTGGCGAGTCTGGCAGCAGAGCGGCTGTAGCTTTCTGGTGTCAGACACCGCCTCGTTTGTGTCCGCTGGCCCAACCACTTTCACAAAGCGTGTCATGTTTGTTCCTCCCCGCAGGCGCGGGGGAGGAGAAAAGAGGTGCTCGGTGGGCACGGCAAAGCCTAGTTCGATTTCTGATTGGCGATGTAGGCCTCGACGCGGTAGTACTGTGTGGAGAGGTAGGCGATCCATTGCTCATCGGTTTCGCGCAGCTGGGCGTTGCGGATGTAGCTGAGGATTTGCGGATCACCTTTGCCGAGCATCTCGGCGCTGCGGATGGCCCCTCGCAGGGCGGGGATGTAGTGAGGGTCGCGGCTTAGGGCGTTCTGAAAGTGTTCGAACGAATCCTGGGCCCACCCGACCTTCTGATAGACGAGCCCGATGTTGTATTCCGGGCGTGGGTCAGAGGGTTCGATTCCTGAAGCGATTTTGTATGCCGAGACCGCATCGGCGAAGTTGCCTTGGCTCATCAAAAGCTGACCCATGTTGTTCCATGCGCCATAGAGCTTGTCGTCGAGTTCGAGGGCCTTGCGATATTCACTGAGGGCCTCGTCTGGTTTTCCGTCTGCATGGAGCGCCGAAGCGGCGCTGTAGTGTTCGAGGGCCCGGGCGCGCTGACGCTGCGAATAGGCGATGGCCGGGTTGATCTCGGAGACAGGCGTCCCGTCGGTGCGCGGGCTCGGGCTCGAGCAGCCGTGCATCGGCAAGGCGGTCATCGCTCCAAGTGCCAATAGCATAATCGGCCTGGTTCTTCTTGAAGCGTTCCTTGGTGTGTTCATTTGAGACATCTCCTATTCAATCCGCTCATATCGTGTGAAGGTCACCTTCAGAGTCCAGTTGAGCTTGGTTGGTTTGATTTCCAGGCTCGTGACCTCAAGCCCGGGGGTCTGGTCGAGCGAGACTTCAACCCAGTCGAGCAGGTGTTCGAGCGATGGGTCCATCACCGTATACGGGTAGGTCATCTTGCGGGCGTTTCCTTCTCGCCTCGATGTGGGCTTGATGGGGATTCCCAGTTCATTTTTGAGCTTGGCCTGCGAGGCGTAGCGTTTGAACTTCGAGAGCATATCGGGGATCGGGGCGTGCTCGTCGAGTGTGGCACTCCCTGCCTGGGCCAGCTCGAGCGATCTGATCTCGCTGATGAGCCGGTTGATTTCGGTGAGCTCGTTGGCTGCTTTGAGGTTGGCTTTGTGGGCGCCCGATCGGATTTGCCAAGCGATCGCAAGGATGACGATCGAGGCAAAGACGAGAATCAGCCCCAGGGCGATCAGGTGCGTTGGATAGTTGAGGCGCTGTTGATGCTGGGCTTTGGCAGCCAGCTCATATCGGTCGTCGGCACTGAGTCGATGGCCAGAGGTATCGAAGGAACTCATGAATCGCCTCCGGCTTCTTTCCACCGGGCGGTGAAGGTCGCCTCGATCTGTTGTCCTCGGTTTTTGAGCTCAAAGGGACGCCAGCGCAGGTGTGAGCCTCTGATTGCGGTCAGGCTCTGGTTGATCTGTTCTGCCTGGGCGATGTCTTCGACCCGGATAGTGATGGCGACGGTGTTGTTGTTGAGCTGAAGGGTGATGATTTCGATACCCGGAGTGCCCAGGACATAGGAGAGTGTTTCGAGCTCTTCCATGATCGGGTTGGATTGGGAGGTGGTCAATGGGCCCTGGCTTTGGCGCATTTGATCGAGTTGGTTCTGGAGGTCTTTGATCACAAAGGGCGAGAGCACCAGCTCTTGATCGTAGCTGGTGATAGATTCAAGCCGTTGAACCTTGAGCTTGGCGGTTTGCTCGTTGACCTGCTCTGCCTGGGCGAAGAGTTCGTAGCCTAGAAGCCCGATCAGCGCCGACACCGCGACAAGCGCAGCTGCTGCCCACCGATACATCCGCCGATGAACCCTTCCCGGACGATTTTCAAGGGCGCCGAGCGAGTCGATGCTCTTGCCCTGATGTGTCGATGCGAGTTTGTGCAGCGACTCGCCGATGGGATCGTCGTGCTCGATGAGATCAATCGTCGCATCGGGCCAGGCCTTGGCCAGCGCAGCGCCGATCTGGGCGGCGCTGAGCCCCCGGTGGGGGCGGGGATGAGGAGGGGCGCCCTTCTGGGTATGCTCAGGCAAGGGCGAGGTGGGATCAGGGAGCGATTCGATCTGCCCGGGATTGCCCACGAATACGATCTTGGCAGGGGCAAGTCCAAGCTGCGATGACCACCCGAGCCAGTCGCTGGAGATGCGTGCGATGTCCTCGTTGCGGATCAGAGGCAGGTGTTCGTGCTCGCCTTGGGCAAGGGCGATGCGCGATGCGCCCCCGACGATCAGCCGCCCTTGGCGCGACCAGGTCCAGATCAATCGTCCGTCTTGAGCATCAATGGCGATGATGGCAACGATTGGCGCATCGGAAGAGACGATCCGCTGGGCGCTATGGGCAGCGTCGCCTGCGCCCGGGTCCCAGACCGATGCGATCGCATGCCAGATCGAGGTAAATTTATCGACGCGGATACCAAGGGTATCGAGCTCGTCTTTGAGCAACCGACCCGGAACATCAGGGCAGGCCATCACGGCGGCGCGTGATCCGGTGGAGGTCTCGTGAGCGTCGAGGAACTCGAAGCTCAGCTCGAGGGGGAGCTGGGGGAATCGTTCGCCGATTCCGTGGTGGTGTTCTGGTTCGTCGAGGGCATCGGGGTCGTGCTTGGCCGAGGTGCCGGTGATGACCGCATCGAGCAAGGATGTGTCGGCGTCTTCGGGCTTGACCCACGAGCAGACCGCGCCGTCTGGGTCGAGGCACAATACTGAGAGCGAACGCAACTTGCCTGCATTGGCATCGAGCCGATCGCGTACCCACTTTGCACCCTCTGCGATGGACTGGGCAATTATTGACGGGTCGTTTGCATTGCCAGCTTGCCAGGTGTCATCGGTGTGTTCACCGACAAGGCGCAATCCGCGCAGGGCGCCGCCGCGGTCTGATCTTCGGATATAACACACGCGTTCACTCAAAGCAAGTCCTATCTACGCTCGTCAGTATCAAGAGTTTAGTCTTCTTGATTTTGTCTATTTCTGCTGAGGCTCCCTCGTGCGGTGCCCAGGGGTTTGGCAGCGGGGCGTCGGCGTTCTTTATCGGGGGATAATCCCCTGCGTTCGCGTTCGAGGCGCCGGCGGGCCATGGGTTGTTGGCGTGGGGGCAGTGCCATGATGCTTGCTTCATCTTCAGCGGTCAGGAGCGATCCATTCTCGGCCGCCACGGCCACTTCGACCTGGCCGCCTCCGATGAGGGTGATGGATTGTCCTGTCCGTGTTGCGAGCATGATTTGCGCGCGTTTGTCGCCATCGGTCATGACGATGTGATCGGGGGTGATGCGCTCGATGGTCAGATCGGAGAACTCGGGGGCCCCTGCTTTGGCGACTTGTCCCAGCGCCACGATCCGTTGCTTGCCATCGATCCGGATAAAGGCATGTCGGCTGCCTGGCTCGTTGATGAACCCGATGTACCGGACGCGTTTGGCGATTTCGCTGTCGGTCTGATCGGGGGCAGGGGCTGGCTCGGGGG
>WFPK01000034.1 GCA_015487555.1 Phycisphaerales bacterium | reverse complement strand
CCGCCGAGGTGGCAGGGCTTTGAGGGCGGCTACTATCTGAGTCCAAAGATCGCGTTCCATGCTTGATTCTCCGTGCAAAAGAGACCAAGTATGGACGCGATTCTTTGTAGATTCAATGCCGAACAGGCGCCGAATGGCGCATAATCCTCGGGCCTCCGGGGGGGGTGTCTGCGCAGCAGACGGAGGGGGTCTTCGCGCCCTTTGCGTACCTCTTGCTTACGCCCCAAGCACCATCACCGCATGCGTCCCGATCCCCTCGATCTCAAACAACTCGCCGACGATCACAAACCCGAGCTTCTCATAAAACCCGAACGCCGATGCGCGTGCATTGCACCAGATCGGTGCCCGCTCGATTCCCCACGCCCGATCCCGCGCGATCTCAACAAGTTTGCGCCCATACCCGATGCCACGAACCTCGGGCACTGACGCCATCCCCCGAATCCGCCACCCCGGCGTGCCATCGGGCGTCGGCTGGTGATACATCGACAAAATCGCCAGCAACTCGTCGCCCCGCATTACGCCCAGATGAAACGATTCCGCGTCGTCATCGCCCGGATAGACCAGTTCGCTCGCTGCCTGATGCGGACGCAGCACCACCTGCCGGATCGGACGCGTCTGCTCGGCGCTGATCGCCTCGATTCTGATCGCACCATCACCCATGGCTTGCACTCGCCTGAATCAGATGATGCTCAATCGCTTGCAAGAAATCGCTCCCGAAGTCATCGAGTTTCTTCTGTCCCACGCCTCGGATCGAGAGCAGCGCGTGCCGATCGGTTGGCTTCTCGAGTGCCATCTCCCGAAGCGTCGAATCATTGAACACCACATACGGCGGCACGCCTCGCTCCTGCGCAATCGACATCCGCAATGCCCGCAGCGACTCGAAGAGTTCCTTCTCCGATTCATTCATAGGCCTGCGCTCAATCACCCGCGATGCCCGCGTCCGACGGTTCCGCTCGCTCTTCTCAGAACCCGTCCCGATCGGCTTGGCGAGCGAAACAGTCTCAACCCCCTTCATCACCGAAACCCCGCATGCGCCAAAGGCCAGGGTCTCGAACCGATCCTCGACCACCCGTGTGAGCGCATCGGCAGCGATCAACTGGTCGATAAACGACATCACCTCGCCCTTGCGCCGATTTTCAAGCATCCCGTGCACCTTGAGGCTGTCATGCCCATAGCTTTTGATCTTTGTGCTCATCCCGCCCCGCACGATGTCGCAGATATGGGCCGCCCCGAACCGCTCGCCCGTCCGCGCGACCGCTGAGAGAATCACCTGCCCGATCCGATGGGCATCTTCCTCGATCGCGGTTTCGCCAAGGCACACATCGCACGCCCCGCAATTCTCCCGTCCTTCGGGAGGCGTATATGCTTGCCCAAAGTGTTCGGAGAGGTGTTTGTGTCGGCATCCAAACGAGGCAACGAACCGCCGCATCCCGCGCACGAGTTCGAGCTGGGCCGACGGATCACTTCCGTTTTCTTCGGCGCTCTGTTCGATCAGCCGTTCCCACCGCCCACCATCGCTTGGGGAGTAGAGCAGCAAACACTCAGCTTCAAGCCCATCGCGCCCCGCGCGTCCGGTTTCTTGCTGGTAGGCCTCGATGGATTTGGGCATCGACGCATGCACGACCAGCCGAACATTGCTCCGATCAATCCCCATCCCAAAGGCCACCGTCGCGACAACAATATCGAGCGTCTCGTTGCTAAACGCCTGCTCGATCGTGTGCCGAGTTGAAACATCAAGCCCCGCGTGATACGCATCGGCATCGAGCCCCAGCGCCCGCAGTTCCGCTGCGATTTTCTCGGTGTCCTTGCGCGAGAGGCAATACACAATCGCCCCGTGGCTCTCACCCGCAGCGCTATGCCTTGCCACCGCAGCTGCGATCTGCTCGCTCGCCTTCTCCCGCGCCTGAATCCGATACACCAGATTCGGACGATCAAACACCCCGACCATGATCTCAGGCTCGCGCAATCCAAGCTGACGAACAATGTCCTCGCGCACCCGAGGCGTCGCCGTCGCGGTAAACGCCTGGATTGACACCCCCGGGGCAACCTTGCGCACCTCGGCGATCCGGCGATACTCCGGGCGGAAATCATGCCCCCATTGACTGATGCAGTGCGCCTCGTCGATCGCGATGCACCCGAGCCGATCATGATCGCAGAGCAATCCGATGAGCGTCTTGAACGAACTCGTCACCACCCGCTCGGGCGCAGCGAGCACCAGATCGAGATCGCCGGTGAGCAACTGCTTGGCGATGTCGGTCGATTCTTCGTAATCAATCCCCGAGTGCATCGCTGCGGCTTTGTATCCCAGCAACTCGAGCCCCCGCACCTGATCGCGCATCAATGCGATCAAAGGCGACACCACAATCGTTGCCTTGCCCGTCATCAAAGGCGGCACCTGATAGCACATGCTCTTGCCGCCCCCGGTAGGCAGCACCGTCAGGCAATCCCGACCTTCGATCCCGGCCTTGATCGCCTGCTCTTGAAGCGGGCGGAGCGTGTCGAAGCCCCAGACCTGGCGTACAATGTCACTGACAGATGTTTGGGAATCAATCGGCATGGATCGAGTATACAGGTCAACCATGATTCAATCTCGCCTCTGCCCCCAAGGAAGTGTCCATTTCTCTCAGAGCAGCCAGCAACATGACCAAGCCGATGTTTCTGAGAGAATGAAATATTTATAGCCCGTACTTGAATCTCTCCACCAATCTCCCAATCATTTAGAACCATTCTAAATGAAGCAAACCGGAAAGGAGCACACCATGCTCGGCGTAGGACAACCATTCCCAAACTGGACATGCCAGGCATGTACCGGCAACGAACCAACCGATCTCACCACCATCCACTCCACCGACAACCAAGACCGATGGTCGCTCTTTATCTTCTACCCCAAAGACTTCACCTTCGTCTGCCCCACCGAGCTCGTCGAGTTCGGCGTCCTCATCGAAGAGTTCAAAGACCGCAAGGTCGATCTCTTCGGCGCTTCGACCGACAACGAGTTCTCGCACCTCGCCTGGCGCAACTCGAATCCAATGCTGGGCACCCTGCCCTATCCCCTGCTCGCTGCCCAGAAGCTCGCTCTCGACCTGGGCATCACCCACGAAACCGAAGGCGTCTGCTACCGGGCAACCTACCTCGTCGACCCACAAGGCATCATCCAATGGGTCACGGTCAACCCATTGCCCGTAGGCCGATCCGTCACCGAAACCCTCCGCATCATCGACGCAATCCAGTCCAACGAACTTGTCCCATGCAACTGGTCGCCCGGCGAGGAGTTCCTCAAAGTCTGATCGGGCTGTCCAGTTTGGAAAAGAAGAAATCACCAATGGTGGGCTGATGTCTTGCGCTCACGCTGCAATCAATCCAATACACTCAAAAGGAGATCACGATGTCCGACACACCCAAATGCCCATACATGACCACCGCCGACGGCGCACCGATCGCACGCCAGCACGCACTCACCGCAGGCCCACGCGGCCCAGTCCTCATGCAAGATGTCGCGCTCCTCGAACAAATGCAGCACTTCAACCGCGAGCGCATCCCCGAACGCATCGTCCACGCCAAGGGCTCGGGCGCCTACGGCACATTCACCGTCACCCACGACATCACCCAATACACCAAGGCCGACATCTTCTCGAAGGTCGGTAAGAAGACCGAGATGTTCCTCCGGTTCTCCACGGTCGCCGGCGAGAAGGGTGCCGCCGACGCCGAACGCGATGTCCGTGGGTTCGCGATGAAGTTCTACACCGACCAAGGCAACTGGGACCTTGTCGGCAACAACACCCCCGTCTTCTTCATCCGCGATCCCTACAAGTTCGCCAACTTCATCCACACCCAGAAACGCGACCCAAAGACCAACCTCCGCGACAATGACATGCAGTGGGATTTTTGGTCCCAGTGCCCTGAATCCCTCCACCAGATCACCACCCTCTTCTCCGACCGAGGCATCCCCGCCTCCTACCGCCATATCAACGGCTACGGCTCGCACACCTACTCCTTCATCAACGATCAAAACGAACGCGTCTGGTGCAAGTTCCACTTCAAAACAAACCAAGGCATCAAAAACTGGATGGACGATGAAGCTGCCAAAGTCATCGGTGCCGACCGCGAATCTCACCAACGCGATCTCTTCAACGCCATCGAAAAAGGCGACTTCCCGAGCTGGACCCTCAAAGTCCAGATCATGACCCAGCAGCAAGCTGACGGTTTCAAATGGAACCCGTTCGATCTGACCAAGGTCTGGCCTCACGCCGAGTTCCCGCTCATCGAAGTCGGGCAGATGGAACTCAATCGCAACCCCGAAAACTACCACGCCGAGGTCGAGCAAGCGGCTTTCAAACCCTCCAACTTCGTCCCCGGCATCGGCCCAAGCCCAGACAAAATGCTCCAGGCCCGCCTGATGTCCTATTCAGATACTCATCTGCATCGTTTGGGTGTCAACCACCACCAGATCCCCGTCAACAAACCCCGCTGCCCCGTCATGCACACCATGCGCGACGGCCAAGGCGCCACCGCCGAGACCTACGGCAGCGCAACCAACTACTGGCCCTCAACCCGCCCCGACGCTGCACTCCCCGACGAGCAGTTCCTCGATCCCGCATGGGATTTGGGCCAAGCCGTCGTCGATCGCTACGACTCAACCGTGGATCACGACGATTTCACCCAACCCGGCAACCTGTATCGCCTCTTCGACGACGCCGAAAAAGATCGCCTGACGACTCGCATCGCTGGCGCTCTGGGCGATGCCCGCGAGGAGATTCAGAGACTCCAACTCTGCCACTTCTTCCGCGCCGACCCCGACTACGGCCAACGCATCGCCACCAAACTCGGCATCGAGATCCCCAAAGACATGTAAGCACCCGCTCGGCGTTTCATCCCATTCCCTCAACGAGCCGCGACTGTAAGGAAGCGGTCTTTTTCTTAGAGCATATCCTCGCTGTTGAAGAGCCCGCATAAGCAGGGCACCCGGCGCAGGCATCGGATTCGCTTCTCCTTGCCGCGCATTTCACCCAAGGTGCATCGCCAGCTTCATGTTATGAATTTTCACGATCCCCGGGATCAAAAACGCATCAACAATCCACCACACCCCGATCGCTGCCAACCCCACGAACCCGATCAAGATGAGCGTCGCCGGGATCGACACCAAGGTAATCACCAGCATCGTCACCGCGCTGCCAGTTTTGCCCAGATAAAACCGATGCGCCCCAAGGCTCCCCAAGAACCACCACAGCAGATAGGCCACCAGGACCGATTTCTTCTGCGCGTCATACGCCATTATTTTTTGTGCCTCAGATGCAGCCATCGCGTCTCCTTCGTGAGTCCATTGTAGCCGGTCACCGAAGTCAAACCCGATGAAGACATCGGGTTTGAGCAGGGCTTGGTTGTTCAAGAACCTGCTTAAGCTATGCGTAAGCAGGGCACCCGTGATTGGTGTCGCTTGTTGAATACGAGTTAAAAAAGCACGCGATGATTTCCATCGCGTGCTTTGAGATTGAAGAGCGGTTTGCGCTAGTAGTCCAGAGTCCAAGAGATATTATCGAATCTCGCCGTGAAAATAGGATATGCCTCGTTGTCAATTTTAAGTGAATGAATTACTATCCGCGAAGCAACTCGCCCAGTATACGCAGCATTAGTGTTTGGGTTAATATATGGAGCCACACCTGAAGTGATGGTGGCCGTTACAATTCGGTCAGTTCCGAATCCACTGATTTGTGTGGAAGGAACGATAGTAATGTACTTGCCGTCGTCCCAGTTATATACTTGAATTTTGTAATAATAATCGAGATTGGGCGATATAGCAATGTCAAATTCGTAAGAAACTTCGAGCGATGTTGGGTTCGCTGGATTTGATGAAGTGCCATAAGAGTCGATGGAAACCCACGAACCGTTGTCTATAGCTTGGGCTCCGATATCTGCGTAAGCGTCATCGCTGCCACTCCCATTGGCGAGTGTGCCGAGAGATGTTCCGAGAATAACTCTGTTTATTTCATTTATATCGAATGTTTCGCTGGCCATGAATGCGCTGTTCAATGAAATTCCATACAAGCCAGTGCATGTTTCTGCATCTGCGGCAGCTTCGGCGATGATTCGGGTTGCCTGAAACTCGCTCTCGGGCTGGGTTTGATTGACCTGCCCGTTTACGCTCTGCTCAGACGCAGGAATCGTGTCGCCTGCATACGATAAGCCTGAAAGCAGGCAAATTGCAGCACATTGTTTTACAAACATAAATTTGTGTTCCATAGAATGGGTTCTTCTAAAAGATTAACCAAACGAGGCGCATTGAAACCAAAATCAATACATGTCTATTGTTGTACTTGAAACACAGCAACACCGCAAGTCGATCTCATGCAAAATATCAAAAAATTTTTTACGATAAGCAAATGAGGGATGCGTTGGCGCAGTTAATGCGCAATTGTAGTTTCCGTTTGGGCATATGAAAGACTGATGCCGTGTGAGCATGTGGCTTGGGTGGCGCGTTGTGGAGTTGAACTCACACCAACTGCTTCGCCTCATTCAACTTCTTCCGAATCACCGTATGGAGAATCCCGCCATTGCGGAAATACTCGATTTCCACAGGCGTATCCACCCGGCACATCGTCATGAACTCGAAGCTGCTCCCATCAGGCCGCGTCGCCTTCACCGGCACATCGCACCTCGGCGACAAGTCCGCAGGCATCAGCACATCGAACACCTCGTCGCCCTTGATTCCAAGCGATTGGGCGTTCTGTCCATCCTTGAAGACCACCGGCAGCACACCCATAAACACAAGGTTGCTCCGATGAATCCGCTCGAAGCTCTCGGCGATGACCGCCTTGACGCCCAGGAGCAAAGTCCCCTTGGCCGCCCAGTCGCGTGATGAACCCATGCCGTAGTCTTTGCCTGCGATGACGACCAAAATCGTGCCGGCCTTCTTGTAATCCATCGCGGCGTCGTAGATATATTCCACCGGCGCCGAGGCAAGATCGTTGCCCTTCGTGAAGTTGCGTGTCCATCCGCCTTCGGGCTGATTGTTGCCGTCGGCTGCGATTTGGTTTTTGACGCGCACATTGGCAAAGGTGCCCCGCGTCATTACCCGGTCATTGCCACGCCGCGACCCGAACGAGTTGAAGTTACTCACCGCAACGCCTTGCTCGATGAGGTACTGCCCAGCCGGCGTCTCGGGTTCAATCCGACCCGCGGGCGAAATGTGATCCGTCGTGACGGAATCCCCAAGCAGACACAACACCCGCGCATCGGTAATCGCCCCGAATCCCGGAGCCTCTTCCGTCATCCCCTCAAAGAAAGGCGGGTTCTGGATATAGGTGCTCTTGTCCTCCCACGGGAACAAATCGCTCTGTGATGCAGGCACGCTGTTCCACTGCTCGTTTCCGGTATACACCGCGCCATACTTCTCAACAAACTGCTCGGTCGTGACGCACGACGCCACCGTCTGGGAAACTTCCTGATTCGTCGGCCAGATGTCTTTGAGATACACATCCTTGCCCTCGGGCGTCTGGCACAACGGCTCGTTGTACACATCCACATCAATCCGCCCGGCCAACGCATACGCAACGACCAGTGGGGGACTCGCCAAGAAGTTGCCTCGGATCGCTGGGTGAATCCGACCCTCGAAGTTCCGGTTCCCTGATAAAATCGAGGTCACCGCCAAGTTTCCAGTCTCAATGCCTTCTTCAATCTCAGTTGGCAAAGGCCCAGAGTTGCCGATGCAGGTCGTGCACCCATACCCAACGGTATTGAACCCGATCGCATCAAGATCATCGCTCAGCTTGGCCTTGTCGAGATACTCCGTGACGACCTTTGACCCAGGAGCCAGCGATGTTTTCACCCAAGGCTTGCGATTCAACCCATGTGCACGCGCCTTGCGCGCCACCAGCCCGGCAGCCACAAGCACATCCGGGTTCGAGGTATTCGTACAACTCGTAATCGCCGCGATCACAATCGACCCATGCTTGAGTTCTGATTGCATCCCAACCTGGGCCGGGTGTGATTCGGCTGTATGCGTGATCGTCACGCTCTTGTCCACATCGCCCGCATCAACGCCCAAGCCCTGAGGCCCCATCGGACGAGTCAGCATCTGTGCAAACGCTGTGTGCAATGAATCCAACTCAATCCGATCCTGAGGGCGCTTTGGCCCCGCAACACAAGGCTTCACCGTCGACAAATCCAACTCCAACACCGCGCCAAACGCAGGCACCGGTGCATCAGGCGTCCAGAAGAACCCGCTCGCCTTGGCCCACGCCTCGGTCAACGCACACTCTTCTTCGGTCTTGCCCGTAAACCGGAAGAACTCGATCGTCTTGGCATCAATCGGGAAGAACCCGCAGGTCGCCCCGTACTCGGGTGCCATATTCGCAACCGTCGCCCGATCCGGAATCGAGAGCTCCGCCATCCCCTCGCCAAAGAACTCGACAAACTTTTCGACCACGCCATGGGCCCGAAGCGTCTGCGTGATCGTCAGCACCATGTCGGTCGCTGTCGCCCCTTCGGGGAGTTTGCCTGTAAGTTTGAACCCCACCACCTCAGGCGTGAGCATATACACCGGCTGCCCACACATCACCGCCTCGGCTTCAATCCCGCCGACACCCCAACCAAGCACACCCACGCCGTTAATCATCGTCGTGTGCGAATCCGTCCCGACGAGCGAATCCGGGTACACCCATTTGGTGCCCCGGCTCGCCGAGCCGGGTTCTTCCTTCACCAAACACCCCCGCGCGAGATACTCCAGATTCACCTGATGCACAATCCCCGTCGCCGGCGGCACCGCCCGGAAGTTATCCAACGATTCCTGACCCCACTTGAGGAATGTATACCGCTCAGCATTTCGGGAGAACTCCTTCTCCGCATTGATCGTCAAGGCCACGAACGATGCAAAGTCATCCACCTGCACGCTGTGATCAATCACCAGATCACACGCCACCGCCGGATTGATCGCCCCCGGGTTGCCGCCGAGGCTTTTCATCGCATCACGCATCGCTGCGAGATCCACCACACAAGGCACGCCGGTAAAGTCTTGCAACACCACCCGCCCAGGCATAAACGGCATCTCGACCGATTTCACATCCCCGGCGTTGTACGCTGCCAACCCCTTGATGTCATCTTCGGTGACAATGAACCCATCATGGTTCCGCACCATCGCTTCGAGCAGCACCCGAATCGAGTACGGCATCTTCGATACATCCCCCAACCCCGCCTCGGCCAAAGCCGCCAATCGGATATATGAGTAGGATTGGCCATTGATATCGAGTGTGTCTTTCGCGTTGAACGGATCGGTGGTCATGGTTTCGGCTCCTTTTGTGTGACTACAGGTAGTATCGACCCCATTGCCCCATGAATCAAATCAATCGCATTTACAAGATGGATAGACCGTGCTTATGCCATCCGCCCCAAATCTGGGTGCCCTTATTCGCCGTCTTGGGCAAGCAGTGCCCGTGCCATCAACGACCCATCCCATCTTGATTTTCCCCATATCTTCGCTTCTCTGCGCCCTCCGCGTGATCTTCGCGCCCTCTGCGTTCAAAAATCTT
>WFPK01000033.1 GCA_015487555.1 Phycisphaerales bacterium | reverse complement strand
CATCCTTATGGATGAACTTGATGAGCTGCTTGGGTTGCCCATCACGGGACATGGGCCAGAGCCGAGTGCCTGAGCCGCCAGCCATAATCATTGAGTAGCGCATGGGGAATCCTTGGGGGTGGCCCGGCTCGCCGAGCCGGGCCACCGGGGAGCGGGACAATCTACCGCCCCGCAAAGACGGCACCGACAATGGTATCAACATCGGCATCGGGATTTGTCCTTGTGAGGGCCAACTGCACCTTTTGCTCGGCATTGGTGCGTTGTTCGCCCAAGGCGACCAAGGCTGCGACAGCTTCGATGGCGGCGGGGGGCAAGGTGGGGTGTTCGATGTAGCTGGCGGGCTGAGGGGTGTCGGGGTTGAGGATGGCGTCGCCTGCGAACCTTTCGACTTTGCCGGTGAGCTGGGCGATGATCGTCTCGGCGGTGCGTTTGCCGATTTCGGGGAGTTTGGTGAGTGCTTTGGCGTCTTTGCTGATGATGGCCGAGGCGATGGTGGATGGGGGTTCGACCATCGCGCGGAGTGCTTTTTTGGATCCGACGCCTTTGACGGTGGTGAAGACTTCGAAAAAACTGCGATCGGCGATGGTTCCGAACCCGATGAGCCGGGGGATGAAACTGGTGCCTTGCCCTTGGGATTCGAGATAGAGGTGGGTGTGGAGGGTGATTTCGGTGCCGATCTGAGGCTCAAGCTCGCGCGCAAGGTATGCGGGGATCAAGACTTCGATCGCAATGCCCGGGGTTGGAGCAAGGGTGGCCGTGGTGATGGCGCCTTCGGTGATGGATTCGAGCTTGGCAGCGAGTCTGGTGAGCATATGGACAGAGGATACCCGGATTTGAGCGCAGGGATTGCCCATTGCGCCTGAAAAGCGGTATGTTTCGGGCGATCTGGTCGATAGGTCAGGTATGTCAGAACGATCGCTTCTTGTTGGGACGCTCCAAGCCTGCTCGCTTGTGATTCGTCAGTTGGCTGCTTTGGACACCTCGCCTGAGGTGGTTGGGGCAGTGTTGGTGGATGAAACAGGCAAAGCCTCGATCGAAGGCGTGCCGGTGCTTGGTTCGGTCGATGATCTGATCGGGGTGTGCGCCACCCATGAGATCACCAGCGCGATTGTGACGCTGCCAGCGTCGCATCGTTCGATGTGGCGCGAGATCAGTATTTCGTTGCATCGGGCGGGGGTGGTGGAGCGGTTTGTGCCTCCGATGGATGAACTTTTGAGTTGCGCCCCGCAGGTTGCCGTTTCGCCGATGCCTCTTTCTCAGATGGCGGTTGGGTCGCCGAGGATTGATCTGGCCAAGTTGGTCGGGCGCGAGGCGCATTCGATTGATCGCGAGTTGGTCGGCGCGACGCTGACGGGCAAGACGGTGCTGGTGACGGGTGCGGGCGGGTCGATCGGGTCCGAGTTGGTTCGGCAAGTCGCTACATTTTCGCCAGCGAAGATCGTGCTGATGGAACGGGCGGAGAATGCGCTCTTCGAGGTGGATCGTCAGCTCAAGGAATCGTTCCCCAATATCGAGCGTGTGGCGGTCTTGCACGATGTGGTCGATGCTTCGCGGACTTTGAGTTTGCTCGAACGGTATCAGCCTGATGTTGTGATTCATGCAGCTGCCCATAAGCATGTGCCACTGATGGAGGATCATCCATCGCACGCGGTGACGAACAATGTGTTTGGGACTAAATCCATCGCTGATGCGAGTGTGGCCATCGGTGTTGAGCGATTCGTGCTGATTTCTTCGGATAAGGCGGTGAACCCGGTGAATGTGATGGGCGCGACCAAACGGCTCGCCGAGATGTATGTGCAATCGCTGGCGAAGATGAGCGGGATACAAACGAAGCTGAGCATGGTGCGCTTTGGCAATGTGCTCGGCTCGGCGTGCTCGGTCTTGCCGATCTGGGCGGATCAGATTGCTGCGGGTCGCCCGGTGACGGTGACGGATGAGCGGATGACGCGGTATTTTATGACGATTCCTGAAGCAGCGACCTTGGTTTTGCAAGCCGGTGCGATGTCGGGGCTCGATGAGAATCCATCGGGCGAGGTCTTCGTGCTCGATATGGGCGAGCCGATCAATATCTTCGGGCTCGCGCGTCGGTTTATCCGCGCCTGTGGGTACGAAGCCGTGATCGGTCAGCCGATGGGGGCGGGATGCTCGCCGAGGTCTGTGCCTGTGATTTTGACCGGTGCGCGTCCAGGCGAGAAGCTGCATGAGCAGTTGAGTTATGATGCGGAAGGGTTGGAGCGGACAACTCATCCCGGCATCTACGCCCTCGACGACGGCACCGATGTCGAACCCGCGACAATCGACGCGATGATCGAGTGCATGGACTCGGCGCGGGCAAGCCATTCGCGCAAAGCGGTGCTTGAGCAGATCGCGCGGTACATCCCGACGATGGGGAAAGCCGTGCAGAAGATTTCGGTCGCGTAAACTGTGATTCCATAAATAGATAGGGTTGCAGGCAAGAAATTGCGGCCAATTCCCGAACAAGCGGCTTGACAATCCGTTCGGGTGTTGTTATTTTCGGTGTATGGTACCCAAGATTCGCAGCTTCTTGTTACAGGGGATCGACGCACAGGTCGTCGAGATCGAGATTGATCTTGACGAGTCGCAGCTTCAGAAGGAAGTGGTGGTGGGGCTTCCCGATGCAGCGGTGCGTGAGTCCATCGAGCGGGTTCGCTCGGCGATGGGCAATAGTGGATACCCGATGCCCGCGGGGCGGACGCTGATTAATCTGGCGCCGGCGGATGTGCGCAAAGAGGGGCCGATGTATGACCTGCCGATCGCGGTGGGGGTGATGGTCGCCAATGGCGTGATTCACCCGGTGCGCCAGGTCGCAGCGGTTGGTGGAGGCGGGGTGTGCTTCGAGGATGAAGCAATCGGGCTTGATCCTCGCCGAGCGTTGATTGCTGGAGAGCTGGCCCTCGATGGGCGCATCCGCCCGATCCGAGGCGTGATCGCGATGGTGTCATTGGCCAAGAGCATGGGGCTCGATGCGGTGGTGGTGCCCAGTGAAAACGCAGCCGAGGCGTCGGTGGTCGAGGGGGTGCGGGTGTTCGGGGTGTCGAGCTTGTCGCAGGTGGTGGGGCTGATGAACGGGTCGTTGGATTTGGAGCCCTGCCCAACAGCCGATGTCGCTGCGATGCTTGAAGAGACGGTTGCGCCGGTTGATTTTGCGGAGATCAAGGGGCAGGAATCGGTCAAGCGGGCGCTGGTGATCGCAGCTGCGGGTCAGCACAACATCGTGATGCTCGGCCCGGCGGGCACGGGCAAGACGATGATGGCCAAGGCATTGCCTGGGATCATGCCTCCGATGACCCCGGGCCAGGCGATCGAGGTGACGCGGGTGTATTCGAGCGCGGGGCTTTTGGATAGTGCGCGGGGGTTGGTGTCGTCGCGCCCGGTACGCACGCCTCACCATACCGCCAGCTCACCCGCGATCGTCGGCGGTGGGGTGGTCCCACGGGCGGGCGAGATTTCGTTGGCCCATCATGGGATTCTGTTCCTCGACGAGCTCCCCGAGTTCTCGCGCAATGTCTTGGAGACGATGCGCCAGCCGATGGAGGATCATGTGGTGACGATCGCTCGATCGCACGGCACAGTGAAGTTCCCAGCGTCGTTTATGTTGGTTGCTGCGATGAATCCGACGCCGAAGGGCGATGTCGCGCCCGGCGAGGTCGGATTGCGGGAGATGGAGCGGTATTTGTCGCGGTTGTCTGGGCCTTTGCTCGACCGGATTGATCTGCATGTCGAAGCGCCAGCAGTCCCTTGGGCTGAGCTGAGCAAGAAGGCGACGGGGACGGACACAGCAACCATGCGCGAGATGGTGGCCAGGGCGAGGGCGCGATCGATCAAACGCCAGGGCGAAATCCCCAACGCGCGATTGAGGGGGCGCGAGTTGGATGTGATTATGGCGCTCGATGACGGGGCCAAGACCTTATTAGAGCAGGCGATGACCCAGCTTGGATTGAGTGCCCGGGCGTATGACAAGATTCGGCGGATCGCATTGACGATTTCGGATATCGGGGGGAGTGATGCGGTCAAGGCTGAGCATATCGGCGAGGCGGTGCAGTATCGGCTTTTGGATCGCAAGCTGTAAAGATCGGGTTGTCAGGGAAGGAGGAATGCCAAGAAGTGCAATCGGGGCTCGTTTGGGCTACGCTTGGGATCGATTGTTGATCCTATGTGGGGGCTGGAGGCATGCCGATGAAGTTTGATGCTGGGCGATTGGTTTCGTTGTTGATGTCGTGTGCGTTGTTGGTCGGTGTGCTGACCGGTAGCGGGTGTGCGGGTGATTCGGCTGTGAGATCGGGTTCGCGTGGTGGTGGGGGCGGGATCGGGAGTTCGCTTTCGGTCGGGGCGGTCGATGCGAAGTACCGCCGGGCGGGTGGAGACGCGGGCGAGAATGTCTTCAGACAGATCGATTGGCCAACCCCCTCCGAGATGCGGCTGGGCTCAGGATTCCCCGGCCCAGACTACTGGCAGCAGCGCACAGACTACCAGATCGAAGCCCGATTAGACCCCGAGACCGGGACGATCGCTGCGACGATGACGGTGGCATATCACAACAACTCGCCTCATGTGCTCGACTACCTCTGGATGAACCTCGAACAAAATCTCTTCCACACCGATTCGATCGGCACCAGATCGCGCACGCCCGGGTCGGTGATGAAGATGCTCGAAGACGATTTCGATGGCGGGTATGCGATTTCATCCATCCGCACGGTCAACTCGACCGGTGGCGAGCTGCTCGAAATGAAGGTCTATGACACGCTCGGACGCATCGATTTGCCCATCGGGATCAAGCCCGGCGAAATCTTTATGTTCGATATGGACTTCGTCTTTACGATCCCGCCTCACCTTCGCCGAATGGGATCGGAAGAGGTCGAGCAGGGCAAAATATTTGAGATCGCCCAGTGGTTCCCTCAGGTTGCCAAGTACGACGATGTGCACGGGTGGAACACCCTGCCGTATCTTGGCAGCGGCGAGTTCTACACCGACTTTGGCAACTACCATGTGTCGATCACCGTGCCTCGTGAATACCTCGTCGCCGGATCGGGCGAGCTTCTCAATGCTGACGAGGTGCTCACGCAGACCCAGCAAGATCGGTTGAAACTGGCGATGGAGTCCGATGAGCCCGTGTGGATCGTCAAGCCCGAAGAGGTCGGCACCGATGCGATCCGCCCCGGCGTCGCCAGCGCGTTGGGCGAGCCAGACGAGCTGACATGGAAGTTCAGAATCAACAATGCGCGGACCTTCGCATGGGCTGCATCCGATGCGTTCATCTGGGATGCATGCAAGGCCGACATCGTTGATGTCTATCGCACGCCCACCAAGGTGCTCTGCCAATCGTTTTATCCAAAGGAAGCGACCGCGTGGATCAACACCCATCCCGAAGGCGGATCGACGCGCGTACTCAAACATTCGATCGAGTTCTATTCCGACTTCCTGTTTCCCTACCCCTACCCCGTCATGTCCAACATCAACGGCCCAGAAGGTGGGATGGAATATCCCGGAATCATCTTCTGTGGCGGACGCACCAATCATGACGGCATGTTCGGCGTGACGGATCATGAGGTCGGGCACAACTGGTTCCCGATGGTCATCAACACCGACGAGCGACGGTATATGTGGCAAGACGAAGGGTTTGATACTTTTATCAACTTCTATTCGCGGGCCAAGTGGAAGGGGCAGGCGGTGGATATCGCGCAGGCGATGCGGCAGACGATCGAGCTCGGCTGGGAACCCAACTCTCAGCCGATCGTGACAGCTCCCGATCGCGCCTGGCCACGGTGGGTTGGGCGATTGATGTATCGCAAACCCGGGTACGGGTTGTACCTGCTGCGCGAATATATTCTTGGGCCCGAGCGCTTCGATGATGCTTTCGATGGGTACATGCGTCGGTGGTCGTTCAAGCATCCCCAGCCTGCGGATTTTTTCCGGGCGATGGAGGACGGCAGCGGGATGGATCTGAACTGGTTCTGGCGCGGGTGGTTCCTCGAGCCCTCCACGCTCGATCAGGCGATCGCCGGGGTTCGGATGGTCGATGCGGGGGAAGAGCTCGGGGCGATTGTGGTGCTCGACAACCTCGGCGAGATGGTCATGCCCGTGCGGATGCGGGTTGTCTATGAGGATGGATCGAGCGAGATTGTTGAGTTGCCCGTCGAGATCTGGCACCAGACGAGCCGATGGCGGGCGGGGATTGAGACCGGTGGGCGCAAGATCGAGTCGATCGAGCTCGATCCCGATGGGGTATTGCCTGATCTGGATCGGTCGAACAATCTTTGGCGATAGCCTTTGGGAAGAAGATGGCGGGGATTGGGCGGGGATTGGGCAGGTTGACCGACCCGCGCGGGCAGAAGGGCTGGGATAGTCTACCAGCTCGTTTTTTTCGAAAAACACATCTTTCTCCGGGCTTTCGGGGGAGGTGCTGAACGAAGTGAGGCGAAGTAAGGCGGAGGGGTGCGGAGGGGGGCTTGCTCTGTTTTTCCCTTTGTTCCAAGCACATGGACAACCGAGAAGACCCCCGCCGGCTGCGAAGACGCAGCCATCTCCCCGAGAAGCTCGGGGGAGGAGATTTTGCGAGCCGACAGAATCGGCCTAGGTCGTGTCTGACGGCTCGTTTATCAATCCGAATCTGGGTGCCACGACTCGCCCGAAGGGCGCAGTCGTGTTCTTTGATGGCGGAAAACCAAAGCACGACTGCGCCGAAGACGGCGAGTCGTGGCACCCGATGGGATGTTGAGCCATCAGACACCGCCTAGACTGATCCCGTGTATCAAGCATTGCTCACCAAAAAATACCTGACCCGCAAGGTCATGCCCATGCTTGCAATGGCGGCGGTGATGCTCTCGGTGGCGACGATCCTGATTACCTGGTCGGTGATGGGCGGGTTTCTCAAGACGCTCATCGCATCGGGAAAAACACTCGTCGGCGATGTGGCGATTGTCTGGCCCAATGTTGGATTTGCGTATTATGATGATCTGATCGAGCGTCTCGAAGCCGATGAGTTGATTGATTCGGCATCGCCGACGATTGAGACCTTTGGGTTGATCAAGCTCCCCGATGACCGGGTCGAGCTGATCTCGATCAAGGGCATCGAGCCGAGGAGCTATTCGGAGGTGACCGGGTTTGCCGATACGCTGTGGTGGAAACCGATTGATGAGCCGACATCGAAGGATCACGAGGGCGAGGACATTCGGCTCGCGCCTGAGAACGCTGAGCTCTTTGCCCAGGTTCTGAGCAACGGCATTTCCATGACACGCCCAGACCCGATCACTGGGGTCGTCGAGCCCGCAGGCGTGCTTGGGATCGAGGTGACGGGGCTCAATGATCGAAAAATCTGGGGCGGGTACTACCCCGGCACGCCCGTTCGGGCCCAGCCCGATGGGGGCGTGGAGTTCTTGAATCAGCGGATGTTCCTTCAGGGCCAGGTCGGGCTGACGATTCTGGCGTTGGATTCGTCGGGGCGGCCGATTGATCCGGTGACGCGGACGATCCCGATCGCCAATGAGTTCCAATCCGGGTTGTACGAGGTGGACCAGGGGACGATCTTTGTGCCTTTGGATGTGATCCAGCGGATGCTCCGGCTCGATGAGGCGGCGAAGGTCGAGCTGGTGCGCGATGATGAGAACCCCTTTGCTATCGAGGTCAATCCGGTGACGGGCGAGATCGGCCCAAAGATGAAAGAGATCATCGGGGTCGATCCGGCGCGGGTGACGACGGTGCTGGTGCGCGGGGTCGATGGGGCAGAGCTCGAAGCAGTCCGCCAGCGGGTGCGCGAGATTTATGCTCAGTTTGCAGATGCCCACCCCGGACAGGTGCCCGATGCGGTCAACATGAGGCACCAGATCAAGACCTGGGAAGATCTGAATCGGACGATGATTAGTGCGGTGAAGAAGGAAACCGGGCTGGTGTTGTTCATCTTTGGGATTGTGTCATTTACGACCGTGTTCTTGGTGCTGGCGATCTTCTGGTCGATGGCCACGGAGAAGACCAAGGACATCGGGGTCTTGCGGGCGCTGGGGGCTTCGACGCCGGGCATCGCGTGGCTTTGGATTCGATACGGCGCCTCGATCGGGATCGTGGGTTCGGTGACGGGGACTGCGGTTGGGTACTGGGTCGTGCTCAACATCAACGCCATCCACGATTGGATGGGACGAACCTTTGGCCTGGTCATCTGGGACCCACGCCAGTACTACTTTGTCGAGATTCCAAGCGCGGTCGATCCGAGCAAGGCGGTGATTGTGTTTGTGGTTGGGATATTGACTTGCGTGCTCGGGGCTGCGATCCCGGCGGTGCATAGCGCACGGATGGATCCGGTGAAGGCATTACGATTTGAATAGGCAATAGGCATGGGCATACAGATGCAAGAGCGTGAGACGGGATCAGTGGTTCGATCGGAACCGATCTTGTCGGTGCGCGCTGTGCACAAGACCTATACGCTTGGGCGTGTCAAGGTGCCGGTGCTGCATGGGGTGGATTTGGATGTCAAGCAAGGCGAATGGGTGACGATTCTGGGAGCCTCCGGCAGCGGAAAGAGCACACTCCTCCACCTGATCGGCGGGCTCGATCGACCGGATAAAAAAACAGAACGCTCAGCATCGGTGCAGTTCCGTGATCGAGAGCTGACACAGGAGAGCAAGCGGGCGCTCGATCGGTACCGGGCGGATGATATCGGGTTTGTGTTCCAGTTTTATCATCTGCTTCCCGAGCTGAGCGTGCTTGAGAATGTGACCGTGGGGGGGATGATCAAATATGGACGATTGGGATACCGCGCCCATCGCAAGCAGATCGTCGATCGGGCATCGGGGCTTTTGGATCGGTTCGGGTTGAGTCATCGTTTGAAGCATCGCCCGGCAGAGCTCTCCGGGGGCGAGCGCCAACGCGTGGCGATTGCCCGGGCGCTCATCAATGAGCCGAGCTTGTTGTTGGCGGATGAACCAACGGGGAATCTGGATCTCAAAACCGGCGAGTCGATCCTCGATGCGATCATCGAGCACCGCAGAGATGCCGGGCTGACATTGGTCATGGTGACGCACGACGAGCGGATCGCAGCCAAGAGCGACCGGGTGATTCGGCTGATTGACGGGCGAGTTGAAGAAGCGTAACCCTCTTTTTTCTCGATATTGACATGAAAAGATGATGAGGGGCAGCGAAAACGCGCTTGGATGTGCCTCTGAGGATAGTGCGTACTACCATATCAGGTACGACAGAGAACACGCGTTGGACACGCACAGCGGAGATGGGTGAGTTGAGCACAGCAGGTTCCCAGACAACAGCGTTCGAGCGCACCACCCGAACGGTCGAGCTTGCAGGGCTCAGCGGCAAACGCATCCCGGCCGATGTCGTCGAGTGCGGCTCGGGTATGCCCATCGTGTTTCTGCATGGGCTCGTCGGGCTCAACGAACACTGGGGCAAGGTCGTTGATCGCATCGCATCGCGTGTGCGCTGCATTACCCTCGAAGTCCCGCTGCTCGAGCTCAGAGGCGTCGATTGTTCGCTCTCTGCCGTTTCGGCGATGACCATGCAGTTTCTCGATCGGGAGATCGGCGAACCTGCGATCCTCGTCGGCAACTCCTTCGGCGGGCATGTCGCGCTGCGGGTGACCCACGAACGCCCAGAGCTCGTCCACGCCCTGGTGCTCGCCGGTTCGAGCGGGTTGATCGAACGAACCGTCGTCAAGGGCGCACCAGTGCGCCCGACGCGCGAATGGCTGGTCGAGAAGATCGGCGAGCTGTTCTACGACAAATCGAAGATGGATCCCAACGATGTCGATCGTGCTTTCGAGCTGCTCAACGAGCGAGGCGGGGCCCGGGCGATGGTCAAGCTCTCCAAGAGCGCCCGGCGCGACAATATGACCGACGATCTGGCCGACATCATGCAGAAGACGCTGTTGATCTGGGGCAAGAAAGACATCGTCACGCCTCCGAGCGCCGGGCAAGGGTTTCGAGAGCTGATGCCCAACGCCAAGCTGCATTGGCTCGATGATTGTGGGCACGCGCCGATGATCGAATCGCCGATCGGGTTCGGCGATGCGATGCACAGCTTTTTCGATGAGCTCGAAGCTGATGGACAGTTTGGAAAGTAGTCCCCGCGAGTCATCCCATGCGCACCAACGCACCCACACCCAACGCCAAGCACACCGCGACGAGTCTCGTCGGCGTCGCGCTCCATGCCCGCGTCGAAGCCCGGCGCCGAAAACTCAACAATGTTGAGTATTGGAAGACCAACACCCAAGCAATCCAGCTCAAAGAGCTCAACAAACTCATCGAAACATGCAAAGACACCCGCATCGGCAAACGGTGTTGCTTTGGCAAGGTGCTCGGGCAGTCCGATCAGTTGTCCGCTTTCCGTGAGGCACTGTCGATCGCGGATTGGTACGCATTCCAAGATGACATCATTGATATGCGCGAAAAGGGTGTGCCCGATGTGCTCTGGCCCGGCAAGGTGATGCATTTCGCCCAGACCTCGGGCACCACCGCGGGCGATAAATACATCCCCGTCACCGATGCGATGATGCGATCGAACTACCTCGCATCATTGGATATCTTCGCCCACATGCTCAATCGGGGCGTGCATCCCGAGCGGATTATGGGCGGGCGGTGCTTGTTTCTTGGTGGCTCGACGAATCTGGATTTCAACGAACATGGGATCGCGACGGGTGATTTGTCGGGGTTGGTGACGCCTTTGATCAAATGGCCTTTGTCGATGATCTATTCGCCCGGGCCAGAAGTGGCGCTGATGGATCATTGGCCCAGCAAGATCGAAGCGATGGCCCAGCTGGCGGTCGATCAGGACATCCGGTTCATTTCGGGCATGCCCTCGTGGGCGTTGGTGCTGATTGACCGCGTGATCGAGCTGGCCAATGAGCGCGGGCAGAAGGCGACCTGCGCTCGGGATGTCTGGCCGAACCTTGAAGTGTTTGTCCATGGCGGCGTCAACTATGTCCCCTTCATCGAACGGATGTGCCGGGCGTTTTCGGGTGATCCTGATCTCGATTTCCCATGCCGACACGAGCTCTACCCGGCGTCCGAAGGATTCATTGCGATCCAGGACCTCGATGATGACCCGGCGATGCGCCTCTTGACCGACAACGGCATCTTCTACGAGTTCGTCCCACTCAACCAGATCGACGATGATGATCCCGAAGTCTTCACCTGCTGGCAGGTCGAGAAGGGACAGAAATATGTCGTCGTGATGACGACCAATGCGGGGCTTTGGCGCTATGTGATCGGCGATGTGGTCGAGTTTGATTCGATCCCCGATGGGACACAGCCCGACGGCTCGTTCCGCGCGGGCGATGGGGCGGCGCGGGTGCGGATCGTGGGTCGGCATCGCCACTTTATCAATGCCTTTGGTGAGAACCTCATCGGCGAGCACATCGAACATGGTGTGTCGGCTGCGGTCGCTGCGACGGGGTTGAGCATCGGGGAGTTCACCGCAGCGCCGGTGTATCCGTCCACCACCAACAAGGCTGGGCTCGAGGTGGCGGTGGAGTTTGCGTCCAAGCCGAGCCCCGACGAGCTCCGACACTTCGGCGAGGTCTTCGACGAGACGGTCAAGACGGAGAATGTGGACTACACGACCAAGCGATCCCAAGGCGTCGGGATGGCATCCCCGACGATTACCCCCATGCCGATGGGCACTTTTCACCGTTGGCTCGATGCCAAGGGCAAACTCGGCGGTCAGCACAAGTGCCCGCGCTGTGCCAATCATCGTGAGATTTTGAGCGAAGTGCTTGAAGCGGCGGATGTTGCGGATTGGCAGGGTTGAGTGGGGGTTGAGCTGGGGATGATTGGTGATCGTCAGCCGATCGGGCCGAAAAGATTTTGGATGCCCAAGGCACTCGGATCGGTTCATTCGAGGCTCAGCCAAGGCATGGATGCTACGATAGAGGCACTATGAGCGAGTACATTCACGACCTGATCGATTGGCAGTTTATCATCTCCGCGACCGTGCTGATCGTCGGCGTCCATGCGGTGCTCGGGCTCGTCGCCTATGGGGTCTACCTCGAGCGCAAAATCTGTTCGTACATCCAGGATCGCATCGGCCCCAACCGGGTCGGGTTTGACTTTGGGTTGCCTTGGTTGAGTTTCCTCAAGGGGTGTTTGGCGCTGGGTCAGCCTTTGGCCGACGGGATCAAGTTCTTCGTGAAGGAAGATTTTACACCTAAGAATGTCGATCGGGTGCTGTTCTCGCTCGCCCCGGCGCTGGCGTTGATCCCGGCGTTGATCGGATTTCTGATTATGCCTTGGGGCGGGGCGTTTGATATCCCGGCTGCGGCCGATATCGGGCTCTTCCAATGGCTCTTCGGGCTGCCTTGGATCTTTGGGGCGATCCCTGAGTTCCTCTTCGGGCATCTCCAGGCCCAGTCCGTGATCGTGACCGGGGCCAATGCCAATGTCGGGGTGATCTATCTCCTTGCGGTCGCCTCATTAGGGGTCTATGGCGTCACCCTCGGCGGGTGGGCATCGAACAACAAATACTCCATGCTCGGCGGACTCCGCGCGACCGCCCAGATGATCAGCTATGAAATCCCGCTGGGATTGACGCTCTTGTGTGCGTTGCTCATCGCCGGGTCGTTTATCCCCAACGAGATCATCGAATACCAGGCCCAGCACGGATGGCTGCTCTGGAGCCTGCCGTTGCCGGCGTTGCTGTTCTACATCTGTGGGCTCGCCGAGGCGAACCGGGCGCCGTTTGATAACGCCGAAGCCGAGCAAGAGCTCGTCGGCGGGTTCCATACTGAATACTCCTCGATGCGCTTCGCCCTGTTCTTCATGGCTGAGTATGCCCACCTCGTGACGGCCTGCGCGTTCTTCGCGTTGTTGTTCCTTGGCGGATACCACCTGCCGATGGTCGGATTGACGAGCCCTGAAGCCACCGGGTTGCTCGCGGTCTTGGTCAAGGTCGGGGTCTTTGCGTTCAAGGTGGTGCTGTTGGTGTGTCTGGCGATCGTGGTGCGGTGGACGATCCCGCGTATCCGGTACGACCAGGTGATGATGCTGGGTTGGCAGGCGATGATCCCGGCGGGGATGCTGATGCTCGTGGTGACTTCGATCATGGTCTACTTTGGTGCCACAAGCGTCGTTCCGATGCTCGCAGTCAATGCAGGGATGCTGGTGGTGATTCTGATCGCCCGGTATGCACTGGCCAAAGCCTTTGGTCGTTCGACGCTCAACCGGAAGATTCCGTTGTATGGGTCGCGTTATAGCCCGATGGAGGGCGAGCGGATCATCACCAACCCAACGATTGGGCTGGCGATCGAGGATCGTCCGGTGCAGGGCAGTGTCTCGACGGTGTGAGTGCATGTGATTGCATGTGAGTGCGTGTGATTGAGTACGAAACGAGCCGCGACCGTAAGGGAGCGGTCTTTCTTTTGGACACATTGCGCAAGAAAAGACCGCTCCCTTACGGTCGCGGCTCGTTGGGGGGATTGTTGAAATTATTGCAGCGAGTTGATTCCCTGCGGGCGAACACGCTGCATGAGGGTGGGGAGGATGTAGTGGGCGCCCTTGTAGGTATAGATGCGCCCCGAGACCAGGAGCTTCCCCGCATCGCCGGTCTGCATCGCGATCTGTTCCATTCGCATGAGCATGGTGCAAGGCTCGACGATCAGCTCGATCCTGTCGGGTGCGTCTGGATCATCATGATCGAACACAATCGCCCACGCGCCCGAAGCATTGCGGATCATGCGCCCGGGTCTGCGGAGGATCAGGGTGCCCTCGTCGAGCCCGTTGGTCGATGTGACCCGCGTCATCTGTGGCCGACGGGTGGTTTGCCCTGAGATTGGTTCGAGGATCCGGCGGGCAGAATCGTTGGCATCGTCAGCGGGTTTGATGTTGAACTCGAGCTCGTCGAGCAGGTCGCGGACATCGGGATCATCCTCGATCGAAGCGGGCTCGGGGTCTTCTGGGGATTGTTCCGCTGAGGGATCGGTCGGCTCGGCGGGCGATTGGTCAGCGGGTTCGTGGTGCGATGGTGCGATGCGGTAGGCCGAGAGGAGGAGTTGGTTTCGGTTGTGGTAGGTGAAGATTTCGCCTGAGACTTCGACGGGTTGTCCTGACCATTGGGTTTCGAGCTCTTCGAGTGTCCGGCAGGGCATGAGCAAGACCGGGCCTTCGCCGGGGAGCCGGGTTGCTTTGTCGGGGACAAAGATCATCAGCCCGCTGGGCCCTGGGAGGAGTTGTCCCTTGCGATGGAGCACAAAGGCGCCCTCAGCGAGGGTGGAGGGTTCGGTGGGCTCGTCGAGGGTTTCGTGCAGATCGGCGAGCCAGTCGTGCCCCTCGGTGAGCCCGGGTTGGAGTGCGATTGAAACCTTGGGGCGTGTGGGCATCACGGGGGTGAGGTCTGTCCCCACGCGTGGGAGGATCGCGCGGGCAGCTTCGACTTGCTGGGGACTCCCGGGGGATTGGTCGTCGGGCGTGCTCTGGGCGCGGGCAGGCACATTGGCCAGCGTATTGGGCAGCAAGAGGGCTGCGATGGCGAGGGGGCAGATCAGGGCGTTCATTGGGTGATGGTCCATAGGGGGGTATCGGTTGAATCGTCTGATATGGTACCGTGTTTGGGTAGGCGATGCAGAATCGTGGATAGGGAAAGGGTGGGGAAGTGGGGTTTTGGGGGCGGAAATGGGGATGGTCTGTTGACCTTTGGAGCTGTGGTTTGTACTGTGCCTCTGCGATTTCGCGTCTTGTGCGCGTGTCGGCCGTGTGCCCGAGTGGTCTAAGGGGACGGATTGCAAATCCGTTGTGCGAAAGCCAACCGTGGGTTCGAATCCCACCGCGGCCTTTACTCGAAAGAGCTGGTAAACAAACGATTGAACCGATCTGGAACCATCCAGATCGGTTTTTTCGTGCGGTTTCCACTATCATGCCTGCATGAGTGAATCGAACCCAGCTGTGCCGATGAATGCCGACGAGGTGGCCCAGGCGGCCAAGCAGTTCCGTGAAGACTTTGAAGCCGTGCGGACGCAGGTCGCCAAAGCGGTCGTCGGGCAGCGCGAAGCGATCGAGCAGACGCTGGTGTGTTTGTTTGTTGGGGGACATGCCTTGCTTGAAGGCGTGCCGGGGATCGGCAAGACGCTGCTGGTGCGCAGTATTGCCCAAGCGGTCGATCTCAAGTTCGGGCGCGTGCAGTTCACGCCGGACTTGATGCCTGCCGATATCACCGGCACGACAGTGGTCGATGAAACCGAAGATGAGCACGGGCGGATGAAGCGGGCGTTCCGGTTCCAGCCCGGCCCGGTGTTCTCGCAGATTTTGTTGGCTGACGAGATCAACCGCGCGACGCCGAAGACCCAGTCGGCGCTGCTCGAAGCGATGCAGGAGCATTCGGTGACGGTGGGGACGACGACGCATTCGCTGCCCTCGCCTTTCTTTGTATTGGCGACGCAGAACCCGGTCGAGCAGGAGGGGACTTATCCCTTGCCCGAAGCCCAGTTGGATCGGTTCTTCTTCAAGTTACAAGTAGGCTACGGCACGCGCGAAGAGCTCGGCGAGATCGTGATCCGGACCACCGGAGCCCAGCAAGCCCAGATCGACCCGGTGCTCGATGGGGATCGGCTCATCGCCCATCAACAGCTCGTGCGTCAGGTGCCCGTCGCAGAGCATGTGCGCGATTATGCGATCCGGTGCGTGCTGGCGACGCATCCCAAGGGGGCGTTGTCCGCTGGCGAGTTTGCCACGCCGATGGTGAATCAGTTTGTGGGGCTCGGCGCTTCGCCTCGCGCTGCCCAGGCGTTGATGCTCGCGGGCAAATGTTTGGCGCTGCTCGATGGGCGGGCATCGGTCGCGATCGAGGATATTCAACAGATTGCGCTGCCTGCGCTGAGGCATCGCGTGCTTTTGAACTTTGAAGCCAGCGCCGAGCAGGTTGATACGGATGCGATTGTGCGCAATATTGTCGAGACGCTGCCCCGTGATGGGGGATGAGCGTTCTGGACGAGCCGCGACTGTGAGGAAGCGGTTGACTTTGGCTCTTCTCAGAAAGCCCACTCCCTTACGGCCGTGGCTCGTTGAAGAGGGGGCTTAGAACGAATACGGATCGTCGATGATTCCGCGCCGGCGCTTGCGGGGGGTCGATGGGGCATTGATTGCATCATGGCACGCATCGGCCAGGGCTTTGATGAACTTTTCGTGCTCAGGGCACGCGTCGAGTCGATCGAGGAAATCGTCGACGATCCATTGTTTGGGATCATCAGGGGCAGCTGTGTTTTGTGCGTCGAGGATCGCCTGATCGCCCAGGGCCTCGGCGGCGCTGGCGAACCACTCGGGCGTGGGGCGGTTGTTTGGGGGCGGGTCGATCTGGATGCGGACGACGCGATCGGCGACGCCCACGATCGGCCAGCGCCCTTTGGAAGTCGTTGGCTCGCGGGTGAGGACAAAGGCACCGATCCCGGCATCATTGGCAGCTGCTCGGAATCGTTTCGCGTCGGCGCCGACAAAGTTGGGCGCGAAGAGATAACAACATGACTGAGGATCGGCGGGGATGTCGGTCGAGTTGGTCGCGGTGATGATCGTGGGCGTTTCGAGGGCATTGAGCCGAACGCCTCGCTGGGCTTCGAGCATGGGCAAGCAGATGCGGGCCATGGATGCGAAGTCGTTGGCGTTGCGGGCGAGCATGAGCGCATCGCGGCAGGACATGGCGGCGTCGAGGTATGAGCTGTTGGCAAGGGCAACGCTCGCTGCTTCCATCATCTCATCGACCGAATTGGGAGATTGAACGCTCAGGGATCAGCCCTTTGTTGAGTTTGAAGAAATGGAGGCGATCATGGTATCGAGCAGGGCGTTCCAGATGTTGGCCTGGTCTTCGAGATCGTATTCGATCGCGTCGCCGAGCGATGCCCAGTCGGATTTTTCTAAGCAGCTTCGCACCTCGGCGAGGGCTTTGGAGAGCGCATCGACGCACTGGGCCCCGGTGGTTGTTTGGCCTTTGGCATCGGTGATTTCGAGTGTGTCGATGTCGAGCTCGGCCAGGGCCCCGGCCTGTCCAACCACATCACGCACCGCGTGCCATCCTTCGAGCACCGCCTTGAGCGATTCGATCGCGGGTTCGAGTTCACCCATGCGGATCTGATCGGCAGCTGCAGCTTGGTCCTCGCTGGTGAGCTCGAGGGCTTCTTTGGCGCTGTGGATGGTTTCGATCAGGAAGGCGCTGGGGTCGGTGGTGGTGAGCCGAAGCTCGGAGATCCCCGCAGCGTCGGTCGGCGGGGCATCGAGGAGTGCATCGTCGATGGGTTGCCCGTCGGCCTGGATGTCGACGATGAGCCGACCGAGTTCCTCAGCGTGTTGACGGGCGAGCTCGAAGGCGGCTTCGAGATTGTCAGTTGTGTCGAGTTGGGTGTTGTCGATCCAGAGTTGCATGGTGGATTCCTTTTCCGATCAGTTAGGTGGCTGCCGGTGCGGGTTTGTCATCGGTGCCTGGTTGTCTTTGGCAGGTGCATCGTTTCTTTTCTTTGTGGATCAGGCGCAGGTTGCGGGCGTAAATGACGATCCCGGTCGATTGTCCCAGCACCCCGACGATATCGACGCGCCAGACGAAGTAGGTGAAGAGGCACAATCCGCCGATGAAGCTGAACCACCAGAAGATTTCGGGAACGGTCGAGATTTTCGAGCGTTCGGAGATAATCCATTGGACAAACATGCGTCCAAAGAACGCGCTTTGCCCGACGAGCCCGATCATGACCCATCCAAAGGTGCCCCAGGTCGTGATATTGAAGAATCCTAATAAGTGGCGTTCGAGGGCGGGGCGTTGGTTCCACTTGGCGACTTGCTGGGTGATGAAGGTGTCGAGTTCGACAGGATCGAGGAGTTGGTCCGATCGCAGGTGCTCGGGGCCGACGACTCGGTAGTGGAGTTGTCCGTCATTGGTCTGGATGCGTTCGAGTCTGATCTCGAGGGCCCCGACGGAGACTTTGAGATCGGATTCCGAATGTGAGAGCGCGGGTTGAAGCACCAGCCACATCCCCAGAAAGACCAGAGCGATCATCGCGATGATTGGGCCTGGTTTCATTGGGTGATGGCTTCCTCTTGCGATTGGCTTTGGGCGGGCTCGGCAACCGCTTGGTGTGTCGCTTCAACGGATGTCACAGCCCGGCGTCGATTGCGCATGTACCGCACCGCGAAGAGGTCAACCAATCCTGGGATCGCGCGTTTGGTGATGCCCATGCCATACTTGGGGGTCCCGGCGTGGCGATGGCGATGCGAAACGGGCATCTCGATCACGGTGTAGCCCAGATGGCGGGCGGTGGCGGGGATGAACCGGTGCATGCCTTTGAACTCGAGAGGCAGGCGCAGTGCGATCTCGCGTTTCATTACGCGAAGTGAGCATCCGGTATCGCGGATGGTGTCGCCGAGGACCCACAGGCGGAACTTGCGTCCGACCCATGATCCGATCTGGCGGATTTTGGCATCGCCTTGGGCGCGAGCAGCGGAGCGATCGCCTTGGACGAAATCGGCGCCGGTGTCTTCCATGAGCTTGAGCATCGCGGGGATGTCGGCGGGGTCGTTCTGGAGGTCGGCATCGAGGACGGCGATGAGCTTGCCTTGGGCGGCGCGGAACCCGGCGTGGAAGGCTGCGGATTGTCCGTTTCCTGAGCCTTTGGGGGTGTTGGTCATCGAGACGCACCGGACCCAGGGGCGATTGGGGCGATGGGCGAGTATTTTGGATTTGGTGGTGTCAGTCGAGCCGTCATCGACGATGATGAACTCGAAAGCGATTTCGAGGGGGGTCAGGGCATCGCCGACCTGTTTGACGAGCTCGTCGATGTTCTCTTCCTCATTGTGGGCCGGGGCGACGACCGAGAGGTCAAGGGCAGATCGGGATGTTTGTGCGTGGGTATTCATGATCTGGGTATTGGCGTATCGTATCCGGTGTTTAGGGTTCCTAGAATAGATATCAGAGGGCTTTTGCAGGATAAGTACAAAAACCCGAGGAGTTGCCAGAAATGCACATGCGACAATCAGATCACGAACATGGCCCCGCAACCGTGCCGGTCAAAATCATCCTCGAAAACCCCGAAGAACTCAACGAAGATGGATCGGACACCGCGATCCATGAGCTCATGGCGGCCAAGGGTGAGCACCTGCTCGAAGTGGCGCTCGATCATGGGATCAACATCGAACACTCCTGTGGCGGCGTCTGCGCGTGCTCGACCTGCCACATCTATGTCGAAGACGGCATGGACTCGATCAGTGAAGCGGAGGAAGAAGAAGAGGATCGCGTCGAAGAAGCGCCCGGGCTCCAGGTGAACTCACGCCTGGCGTGCCAGTGCGATATCGTTGGCGATGGGCCGATCGTCTTCCGCGTGCCCTCGTGGAATCGCAATGCGGTCAAAGAAGTGCCTCATTAGGGCGTGTCTGACGGCATCCAAGATGCAGGTCTTTGGTGGGCCGGTTCGCCGAACCGGGTCTTCGTATTGAGCAAAAAGAGAGAGCCAAGAACCCGGCTCGGCGAGCCGGGCCACCGGGAGCCGAATCCTGCTCGGCGAGCCGGGCCACCAGGAGCCGAGCCATCAGAGGCAACCTAGCATCTTCTCGGTAGAATGGGCTTCGAGCCCGTTGCTTGTTGCATACCAAGAGACGCACAGAAAAGAAGCGGGCTGGAGCCCGTTCTACCAGGAATATTCGATCATGGCACAAAAACGAGAACTCCAAGACCGATACTTCCGACAGGCCAAGCGCGAAGGGTATGTCGCGCGATCGGCGTACAAGCTCTTGGAGATCAACAAACGCCGAAAGCTCATCCGCAAGGGTGATCGGGTACTCGATCTTGGATGTGCGCCCGGGTCATGGCTTCAAGTCGCGGAAAAAATCGTCGGCGAGGACGGGTTGGTCGTCGGAATCGACCTTCAGCGTGTCACGGCCGCCTATGGGCCCAATGTTCATCTCATCCAAGGCGATTTCACCGAGGTGACAGCAGCCGATCTGCTCGGGGGCGGCGATGAACTCTTTGATGTCGTCATTTCTGATATGGCTCCTTCGACCACCGGGCATGGCGATCATTTCTTTTCTGAGCGATTGTGTCAAGAGATCATCAACACCCTGCCCGAGCTGCTCAAACCCCGAGGCACCTGCACGATGAAGGTCCTCGAAGGTGAGACTTTTCCGCATCTGATCAAACGGATGAAGCACTGCTTCCGGATCGCCGGGGCGATCAAGCCCGATGCGTGTCGGGATGTGTCACGCGAGACCTATTTGTACGGGATCGGGTTTCGTCCGAGTCGAGTGATCCAGCATGATGAGCGCAATGAGGGCGAGCTGCCCGAGCCGGTGCCGGGGTGGAGTGATTGATTTTCCTCTCACCCATCGCGGGGTTGATCGCGGGGGCTGTTGGGATCGCGACGGTCTTGGTGCTCTACATGCTCAAGCTGCGTCGTCGCCCGATTGCGGTATCGAGCACGCTGCTCTGGTCGCAGGCCATCAAGGATATGGAGGGGAACATCCCCTGGCAACGGCTCTCGCCGAGTGTGTTGTTGTGGGTGCATCTGTTGATTGTGGTGCTCTTGTCGCTGGCGATTGCCCGCCCGATTATTGATGATGCGATTGGCGATGGTCAACGGGTATATCTGGTGATCGACACCACCGCGTCGATGAATGCAACCGTCGCAGCCAAGAGCGGGATTGACCGGGGCAAGGTTCAAGCGATCGAGCGGGTGGAGGCGTTGTTTGATTCGGGACGATCGCCAAGGGTTACCGCGATTGTCAGCGGGCTCGAATCAAAGGTGGTTGTTGCCGATTCGATGCAGAAAGGTCAGCTCATCGGTGCGATCAAGGCGATCGAGCCGACGGATCAACCCGGGGAGATCGAAGAGGCGATCGGGTTGATCGAATCACTGATCGAAGCATCGTTGGCTGAGGACGAAGGGCAGGAGTCGGACGCTGCGTTGGTCTGGGTGTATTCCGATGGCGGGTCGATCAGCACAGAAGCGATCCCAATGCGAGGCGGGCGAGGCATGGTCGTTTCGCCTTATGACGCCGACGCGGCGGTTGGGAATCTGGGGATTGTCGGACTCGGCGCGTCGCGCGATCGGGCCGACCCGGCGCTGTGTCGGGTCTTTGTGCGTGTGATGCGCAATGAATCAGCTCCAATCGCAGCGGTGCTTCGGGTATTTGAAGGCGAATCGGTGATTACCTCCCAAGCGATCGCTTTCGAAGATGGTGCAGCATCGGTGAGCGAAACCTTCGAGCTTCGGCTGATGCAAGGGGCGTTGCTTCGCGTCGAGCTCGATGTGGAAGATGCGCTCGATACGGATGATCGCGCCTGGGTGCGTGTGTCTGATCCGCATCGGGTGCGGATCACGGTTGTTGCGCCCGATGCCAAGGCCGACCCGCTATTGGTTGATATGCTCGAAGCGGTGGCGCGGACTGATGTGCGGGTGATTGGCGCCGACGATGCGTTTGATGATGTGGATCTGGTGGTGTATGACCGGGTTTCGCCTGCATCGTTGCCCCCGGTGCCCACGATCGGGTTTGCGAGCCTGCTGCCCGATCAAGACCGATCCGATGCGCTCGCAGCATTGGGCAAGCGGTCTCGGCTGATCTCGTGGGATCGCGCCGATCCGATCGTGCGCGATGCCGGCGTCGGGTCGGTGTCGTATCAGCGCTCAGTTCGAGTTCCCGATGGGCAAGGCGTGCGGGTCTTGGCGCGTGATCGTGATGGGGCAGCGATCATCGAGCAGGTCATCGGTGCCCGTCGGCATCTGCGCGCAGCGTTCGCCCTCCACGATTCAAACTGGGCGGTGCAGGTCGGGTTTCCGATTTTCCTGATGAGCGCGATCGAGCAGCTCCTCCCGGGAACCAGTGGGCTCGGCGAGGTCTATACCACCAAGGAAGTCATCGCCAACGACACCGAATCCATCGGGCCCATCGCGCGCGTGGGTGAGATTGATTTCGCAGGCGAGCGTATTGGGGTGAGTTTGCTCGATGCTGATGAGAGCGCACTGGCTGTGCGCACCGATGTCGTCATCGGCTCGGGCGAAGTTCAGGCGGGGCGATTCGACGGGCGATCCCAACGCGATCTCTGGCGATGGTTCACACTCGGTGCGATCGTGCTTATTGCGTTTGAATGGTTTGTTTATGCTGGGCGGGTGAAGATTTAGTCAGCAGCGAGCTGATCGAAGTTGTCGATCTCGATCGCCAGGCGTCCGGGCTCGGGCTGGCCGGGGATCATGCGTCTTGGCCAGGCGGTGTGGATGTTGTTGGCGTCGGTGCGTTCGATGCCGAGTTGAAGGATGTCGTGGTCATCGAATACACCCGCGGGTAGGTCGATCATCGCGACCCATCGGTCTTCGAGGATGCGGGTCTGCACATGTGGGATGCCGATGTTGGGGCGGGTGCCCGATTCGAAGACGGTCTGCCCGTCGGTGGGGGTGGGGGTGATGGTCCAGACGGCGAAGGGATGCGTGTATGGGCCGATCCAGAGGGTGAGTGATTCGTTGGGGCTCTGGGGGTTGGGTGAGCCGAGCTCGAAGTAGAGCTGCCATCCGGCTCTATGGTTGGTGCGCGTGGGGACATCGGTTCGGCGGAGAATCCCGATAGCCGATCGCATCGGGTGGGGCGATGCGCCCGCTAGGGGGCGATGGGTAAAGAGCGCATCCATCGTCCAGTCGTTGAGCAGCGGGCCGATGCGGACATAGGGGGCGCGGGCGGGTGTCGGCGAAGCGATGATTTCTCTCGTAGTGTTCCATCGGCCCGTGTGGATATAGACCTGCTGGGTTGCCAGGGTTGGGTTGCCGGGGACGAGTGTGATTGGATCAATCGGGACAGCGATCGGGGTGGCGACATTGGGCGCGACCGCGGTGAGTTGGGGAGAGGACGAGCCGACGGTGATCGGGGTGTCGATGCGAAAGAGTGAGGTGCCCAGCGATGGAGGCAGCGAGAGCACCGTGATGGTGGAGAGCAATCGGTTGGTGTTCGCTTCGATCTGTCCTTGGTCATCGGTGATCCACGCCAGGGCGCGCGGTTGGTTTTCGAGCCAGGCTTTGGCGCGCAGGACGCGGGTGTGGTCATCGACGAAGGGCGAGAGCAGGTCGTGGGCAAGCCGGGCGAGCTCGGTGGTGTCGCTTGTCCAGATCGGGAGGGTGCGATCGCCCAAGTGTGCGGTGCGGAGGAACTGCGATTTGAGCCGATGGGCGACGGCTGGGTCGATGAGCCAGATGCGCCCGAGGATGATCTGCCACCGGGCTTCGTATTGGCGGGCCAGCTCGCGCAGGATGTCGGCGCCGGGGGTGTCCATCGCCAGCTCGAGCGCCAAGGCATCGAGCGCGTTGCCCGCACCTTTGGAGGTATGGGCAGGATCGAGCCCATCGGTAAGCAGACGGGCGCGCCAGTTCTGGAATGGATCATGGCGGTACTGATCGATCACGGCTTGAATCGCAGGATCAGCAAGGGCCTGGTCTGCAAGACGCATCGACCAGAACGATTCGAGGGTGTGCTGGGGGTGTTCATTTGGGGATTCGAGGTGTGTTTCGAGTTTGGCGCGTTCTGGATCGGGGAGCCAGTTGAGCTCATAGCGCTCGCCCGCGATCCACAAGCCTTGCCCGACGGCGTCGATAGGCAGGGGGATGTGGATGAACCACGAACCGATCGGCCTGCGATCGCGGGGGATTTGGGTGATGGTGTTGTAGGGGGTCGCGGTCCAGATGCCCGAAGAGCTTGTCCACCCTGGGAGTGTGGGCTGGGGGGAGATGCCGATCCAGTAGGCAATCGAGGTGATGGTCCGCCCGTCATCGAGCTTGGTGACGACCCCGGTGCGCAGATCGCGTTCGTTGGTTGCGATGATGGGGATGACGAGTGGATAGGAGACGATCGCGTCGAGCCGATCGGCGCTGGGGCGGACGGGCTGGGCGAGGGCGCCTCGGGTCAGCAGGGCGATCAGCAGGGACAGGAGGATCGAAAGGATTGTTTTTGGGGGCGTTGTGGGCATCATCGGTGAGCTTTGGGTCGGCTTTGGGCAGGAATTCTGGGATTTCGTGTCAGTTTGGTGTGGGCTCGGCGGTCTATGAGTGTATGCCCGAGGAATGTTCCTCTGCATCAAGCCGATCCGATTGCCCATCGGCGTCGTATCTGTGTAAGAAGGAGGCCATGATGTCATTCGATCAGTTACGCAACCAGTCACACAGCCAGACCCATCGCTCGATCGTTCGATCCGGAACTCGGCTCAAAGCCTTGGTGCTCTCAGGAGCGATCCTGACGCTGGGAACGCTCGGCGGGTGCAACAACGCAGGCGAAGGGCTCTTTACCGGGGCAGCGCTGGGCGCAGTGACCGGATTGGCGATCGGATCGCTCGATGGCAACGCTGGCGAAGGGGCGGTTCTGGGCACGATCATCGGCGGGGCCGGGGGTGCGATCCTCGGCGATCAGAATGAGCGAAATCGGCAGAATGCACAGTATGGCGGGTCTGGGTATCGCACCAATACCCGCACGGTGTACCAGACCGAGTATCGGTATTACCCCGCACCTCGCCCGCACGGCCGCCCACATCATCGTCCGCATCACGATCGGCACGGGGAATGGTGGCACGACTGATCTGGGGCCTGATTGGTGGGCTTTGGTCGCATACCATGCACAGCTAGATTTTTTGAGTCTGAACCCAAGGATTCCCCGCTGTGCATATCCGAAACTTCTCTATCATCGCGCATATCGACCACGGCAAGTCCACGCTTGCAGATCGGTTGCTCCAGGCCACCAATGCCGTCTCTGACCGTGAAGCCAAGGCCCAGCTGCTCGATTCGATGGATCTTGAACGCGAGCGCGGGATCACGATCAAAGCCTCCGCGGTCACGGTCATGCATCGCCACAACGGCGAAGACTACATGCTCAACTTTATTGATACGCCCGGTCATGTAGACTTCGGGTATGAAGTCTCGCGTGCGCTCAAAGCCTGTGAAGGGGCGTTGTTGATTGTTGATGCTTCGCAGGGCGTCGAAGCGCAGACGGTGGTCAATACTTACCTGGCGGTCGAGCAGGATCTGGAGATTGTGCCGGTTTTGAACAAGATTGATCTGCCCGGTGCTCGTCCCGATGAGATTGCTGACGAAGTCGAACAGGTTTTGGGGATCGATGCGATGGAGTGCATTCCCGTGAGCGCCAAGACCGGTGAGGGGATTCCCGCATTGCTCGATGCGATCTGCGAACGGTTCCCCGAGCCTCGCCCTTCGATTATCGAAGAAACCCGCGCGTTGATCTTTGATGCGGTGTACGACGATTACCGAGGCGTGATCGTGTATTGCCGAGTTTTTGATGGCAAGCTGACGGTTGGCGACAAAATCCGCATGATGGGCACCGAGCGAACCTTCACCATCACCGAGCTGGGCAAGTACAACCCCAAGCAAGAGAAATACAAAGAGATCGGCGCGGGCGAGACTTGTTATCTTGTCGCAGCGATCAAAACGCTCTCCGATGTTCGCGTCGGCGACACCATCACCATCGAACACAACCCGGCAGCCGAGGCGCTCGAGGGGTACGAGCCTCCGGTGCAGATGGTGTTCTGCGACTTCTATCCATCGACCACAACCGAAAAGGGCAACGACTTCGAGGAGCTCCGCGATGCGATGGAGAAGTTGATCCTCAACGATTCATCGTTCAGTTATCAGGCGGTGCACTCCGAAGCCCTCGGGTTCGGGTTCCGGTGCGGGTTCCTCGGGCTCTTGCACATGGACATCATCCAGGAACGCCTCGAACGCGAAGGCGGGGTCGAGGTTGTGCAGACGGCGCCGACGGTGTCGTACAAGATCAAGATGCGGGGCAAGCGCAACGAGATATTCGACAAAGAAATCCACAACCCGGCCGACCTGCCCGATGCGGGGCTGATCGTCGAGTTTTCCGAGCCGATCTGTAAGGTCGAGATCATGACGCCGGGGCCATATATTGGCGAAATCATGAAGCTGTGCATGGAACGCAGAGGGGTGTTCAAGAACCAGGTCTTCGTCTCTCACGGGCGCGAGATGCTGAGCTTTGAAATTCCGCTCGCTGAGATTATCTTTGACTTCTATGACAAACTCAAGGGCATCAGTCAAGGCTACGCGACGATGGACTACGAGGTTATTCGCTACGACAAGAACGAACTCGTCAAAGTCTCCATCCTCATCAACGGCGACCCCGTCGAAGCCCTCTCGCTGATCTGCCATCGTGATCGCGCGGTCGCGCGTGGGAAGCTGCTCTTGAGCAAACTCAAGAAGCAGATCGACCGCCATCAGTTCGAGATCCCCCTCCAGGCAGCCATCGGCGGCAAGATCATCGCCCGCGAAACCATCAAGGGATTCCGCAAGGATGTGACCGCCAAATGCTATGGCGGCGACATCTCCCGAAAACGCAAGCTCCTCGAAGCCCAGAAGAAGGGCAAGAGCAAGATGAAGTCGATCGGGTCGGTGAATATCCCACAGAAGGCGTTCATGGCGGTGCTGGATACGGGGGAGTGAGCATGGACACGGATCATCCGGTTGTGTTTGTTCTTGCGGGGCCCAATGGTGCGGGTAAATCGACGGCTGCGCCTGTGTTGATTCATGAAGTGGCGGGGATCGAGCGATACATCAATGCCGATGCGATTGCACGCGGGCTCTCGCCGTTTGATCCGGGGATGTCAGCGGTCGCTGCCGGGCGGGTGATGCTTGGACATGTGGATGAGTTGGCAGCGGAGCGCCGCAGCTTTGCAATCGAAACCACGCTCGCAGGCGTTCGGCTCGCCAAGCGTTTGTCGGCTTTGCGTGAAGATGGATACCACATCCATATGGTGTATCTCTGGTTGCCATCTGCGTAACTCGCGGTCGAACGGGTGGCCCAGCGGGTGCGTCTTGGTGGGCATTCGATTGACGAGCCAGTGATTAGGCGTCGGTATTTCAGGAGTTTAGAGAACTTCATGACGATCTATCGCCCAATTACAAGATCATGGCGTGTCTATGATAATGCTGGACTCTCGCCAGCAGCGATTGCATCGGGGTCGGGGGACGCGGTGCAGATCGACGATACAGAGAAGTGGGACACCTTTGTTGCGCAAGCCAAGTTTGGAGCTACAGAGCATGAATGAGCAAGACATCAGCCAGCGCGTCGAGCGGGCCTTTGAGGATGGCACAGTGATTGATCGGGCGATGCTCAAAGCCGGGCAGCGGGCGTTTCAATATCACGCTTGGACGAACACCAAGCTGCGGGTATGGCGTGATGGTCGGGTCGTTGAACTTGACCCCAACGATCCCCAAGCCCAACTTCCCGAAGGATTTGAGAAGCCGGAGGGTGGGACACCGCCTTGGGTTGGGCTTTGAGGGTGAGCATCCCACAGAAGGCGTTCATGGCGGTGCTGGATACGGGGGAGTGAGGGATGTCATTGAAACGCCGATTGCTTTTGACTGTCGTGGCATTGCTCTCTATCGCGGGCGGGTGCTGGGTGTTTCTTGATACATTTGGAAGAAGCCTGAAAGGGACAGAGTCCCGATCGGTAGAGATTGCACTTGAATCGATCCAGACATTGGTTGATCAAGGTGTGTTGTTGCCAGATGGGCAAACAGATTTGGATTTGGCCTTTGCGATCAAAGAGCCGATCAAAGATGAAATTCATTCGACGATGAATGCGTATCTATGGGTGTCGCCTTGGATGATCTTGATCGGTTTTGCCATCTTCATCCTTGCATGGATGCCGGGTGCCCCGAGGGAGCCGTCTTCGGCTCCTTCGGGATGAAGGGTGGATGCGTGGAGATGAGGGCACCGGCAAGATCATATGAAGACACTACTGCGCCGAAGACGGCGAGTAGTGGCACCCGGAGAGGGATGGTGAATCAGCGCCAGCGGTCGGGGGATTGGATGTAGGCGGGGTTGTTGGTGGCGGAGATGGAGCCGATGCCGTGGGTTTCGATCATGCGGGCGTTTGGGTCGTGGGATTCGTGGGCGATTGAGCCGTCGGCTCTTGCGGTGATGGTGGTGCCGAAGGTTGAGTTTTTGGTTCGGCGATGGCGGAAGGCGGTGGTGGGGGAGAAGTTTTCTCGCCAGCCCAAGCCCGGGGTGTAGAGCATTGGTGGGTCGAGCAGGGCGGAGTTCGAGGGGAGGTCGCCCCAGAGTGCGATGAGGGTGTCGGCGAAGACGAGTTGGGCCGAGGGGCGTTGGATGTCGGAGGTGCGCAGGGTGCGTTGGTTGTAGAGTTCGTAGTATCCGGTGGTGTTGGGGGATAAGCCGTAGGCGTTGTAGCCATAGGTTGAGGTGAAGGTGTTGGCGGAGCCTTGGTTTTTGTATGAGCCTTCGGGCTGGTTTGGACATTCGTAGACCGAGCGATCGCCCGATGGTGTGGAGATGTAGTTGGCGAGTGTGCCTTTGGTGCGATCGAGTGTTTGGGTGATGGTGTTTTCTGAGCCGTACCAGTAGTTTCGGTCTGGGCCGGTTGTGTCGAGGTGAGGCATGGCGAATCCGCGGTGGTCATCGGTGTAGAGGATCCACGCGGTGACGAGCTGGCGTTGGTTCGAGGCGCAGACTGTTGCGCGGGCCGATTGGCGTGCGCTGGCCAGCGCGGGGAGCATGATGCCGATCAGGATCGCGATGATGGCGATGACGACCAGGAGCTCGATGAGTGTGAAGGCGCGAGATGGCGAGGGGGGGTTGTTCACTTGGCGAGTTCGTCGATGAGTTGTTCGAGTGTGAGCTGGCCATCAGTATATCGGCCGATGAGTTCTTGTGCCGAGACCATCGGCGGGGTGGGCGGTGCAAAGGCGTGAATCCCGGTTGCGCCGGGGGCATAGATCCACCCGTTGAGCATCGCCGGGGTCGATCCGGTGCCGGTGAACTGATCGACGATGAAATCTGGATCGGTCGGGAGTTTGGAGAGGTCGATGAGCTGGAGGTCGGTGTTGTGCCCGAAGAGTACGCCGGGGGTGGTCTTTGGGAATGTGCCCACGAGGAGCAGGTCGGTGTTGCCATCGTTGATGGCGATGGGTTGGTGTGTCCAGCCGCCGATCGAGAGGAATGATTCGCCGAAGTCCCAGATGCCGTTGTTGTTGGTGTCGTCGAGTGTTTCGAGTGCTGAGTCCCAGAGGAGGGTTGCCAATGTCCCGTTGTCAGCGATGTATTGGATGCTCGGGAGCGAGCCGAAGAATGGGAGGAAGTCGAAAGCCCCGACCGCGACACCCCCTGAGATGACCACATCGCCGTTGCTTAGGACGATGGGCATCGCGTCGGTGCGGTTGGTGGGGACAGACCAGACGAGCTGCCCGGTGAGCTTGTTGAGCTTGACGGTGTTGGCGCTGTATTGCAACCCGGCGAATGCGTAGGACGAGGCGAAGACATGCCCACGGGCGATCGAGACGCCCGAGAAGAACCCGGCGTCGATGGTGTTGGTGAATGTCCAGATTGGCAGCGGCTGGGATGTTGCAGTTGCATCGAAGGCGTGGACTTGTCCCTTGGCTGAGCTCGGGCTCGATGCTGTTGAAACGAAGACCATGCCGGCTGCGTAGGCGGGGGTGTTGCCCGAAGAATCACCTTTGAGGGGCGCCTGCCAGATGATCTCGCCGGGTTGGTAGGGGTTGTTGGTTGGATGGAATGGATCGGTGTTGATGCAGGTGAGCTTTGCGGGCGTGCCGCCGCCGAAGGAGTAGTTGGTGATGAAGGCGCGGTCGTTGTCTCCTAGGTCTGAGGTGACGATCGGCGAAGCGTTGACGATGATGCCTCCGATATCGGTTGACCAGTTCTGCGCACCGGTGCCAGCGTCGAGGGCGATCAGGTTCTGGGATGTCGCGATGATGAGCTGGTTGTGCTGGATGTCGATCGTCGGGGTTGACCATGAATCGAGGATCGCGGGGGGGATTTGCGTTGCCCAGAGGAAGCTGCCGGTGCTCTGGTTGTAGGCGACGGCGAAGTTGGCGCCGGGCTGGGCGGGGTTGGTGGCGATGGTATAGACCCGCTTGCGATCGACGACGATTCCGGATTGGGCGATGGGGATGTAGGTGTTCTGGGCGTCGCCGGTGGCGATCCAGATCGGCGCGTTGAGTGTCGGCAGGCTCGACGATGGATACGCCCGGCTTTGATGGCGGGTGTTGCCGCCGAGGTGCGACCATACCTGAGAGTCGTCGATCGGATGAGGATCGGAGTCCTGCCCGTTGGGTTGATTCCGATTGGTTGATGGTTCAACCTGCGCAGACGAAGGCGCACAGGAAAGCATGAGTGCAAGGAGACAAACAGCGTGGAACATAGGGGATTCCAATCAAGGCGAATCATCATCTTGGGAAGCAGTCTGCCCATGTTTCCATGAGCAGGCTGCGATCTCTCTCCGCTCCCAGATGGGAACGGCACAAATAAGCGTTATGCCCGTCGTCTGCGCGAGGCAGCCAACGAACCAAGGGACAAAAGCATCAGCGTGCCCGGTGTTGGGACCACCGCAACGGCATCAATCTCGAACGCTTCACCCGATTCATTGAGGAAGCGCACAAAGCTTGCGGATTCGAGCCCGGTCGAAGCGATGTCGATCCCGATCCCGCCGCCCGAGCCGTTGTAGAGTGCGATGATCTCTTCAAAGCTCAGATTCGCAAAGTCGCCCAGCATCAGTGATGGATCCATCGCCTGGGTGAAGTCGGTTTCGATGGTGCCGATCGAGCCCGGGGTGGGGACGCTGTAGTCGGAATACCCCAGTGTCGGGAAGAGATCGAGCACGGTGGTTGTGGCAGTGATCCAGTTGGTTCCGTCGTTGGAGACCTGGATGGTCGCTGCGCCGCCGGCGCCGAAGATGAATGGGTTGGATCCGACGACTCCGGTGCCGTCGTTATCAGGATCGGCGTCTGTCCATGAGGTATCGAGGAACCCGGCGTTTGAGTACACGATGAAGTCGATGCCATAGGCGTTGGAGGCGCTGTTGGTGATGGCGGTATCGAACCCGAGGGTGAGTTGCCCGCCGCTGCCGATCGAGACGAGCTCGTCGGTGCCCCATGCGGGGTTGAAGGGGGTGACGCCGCCGGGGAAGATGCCCTCGCCGGTGAATCGTTCTGCCGATCCCAGCGCGGTGCTGGCGTTGGTATACCCGGCAGCAGCGTTGGTGCCGGCGTCGTAGGAGATCACAGAGGTGGCAAACGGATTGGCCAAGGCGACCGATGCAGTGACAGCGATCGCTGACGATGTGATGGTGAGTGAACCCATGGCTCAAGCTCGCTTTCTGAACGCATTTCGCGGCGTTCACATGTGGTTGCCTTGCGCAGATCGCGCACGACACTCCCGGGAACAAACTCGTCGATCCGCGGCACATTCAAAGAGCTGATGGGGCTTTCGCACAGGGAGATGCGCGAACAAGTCCACCAACCCCAATCCGCGAGGGTCGACATACAAGTTCAAGGCAGGTCTTCCGGCTTTGGGCTCAGTCTGCTCGGCCTTCCCGGTTCGCTTCTTCAAAAGCGAATCAGTGGCTTGAACCTCAGTGGATTTCATCGCTGAAATCACTGGATTCAGAGAGCAGACATCAATGCCCATTACGGCGGCGCGTCCGCGGCGGCTTTTCACCGCACTTCCCTTTTCACCCGGATGGAAACAAAACCCCGGGCACCAAGAACACCCAGAGCATAGCCGAGCGTTTTACCCGAAGCAAGCCCGTCGAATAAAGCCCGCCGAATGCCAATAATCAATGCTCACATGATGCAAACAAACCTCGATACCATCCTCCAATCCCGGTTCGGGCTCGATGCCCTTCGCCCGCTTCAGGCGAAGATTATCCACAATCTGATGGATGGCTCCGATGCCTTGGTCGTGATGCCCACAGGATCGGGCAAATCACTCTGCTTCCAGCTCCCCGCGATTGCGATGCGTGAGGAATCCGGCGGCGAGGGCGTCGGATTGGTGTTCTCGCCTTTGATTGCGCTGATGGAGGATCAGGTCGCGGCACTGCGCAAGAAGGGGATCAAGGCGTCATTTGTGAACTCCACGGTGCGCAAGCAGGAACGGCTCAAGCGGTACAAGAAACTGGCAGCTGGCGAGTATGAGCTGTTCTATGCGACCCCCGAACGGATGGAGAAGCCCGATTTTCGACAGGCGTTGGATCAAGTCCCCGGGGGGGTGAACCTGCTGGCGATCGACGAATGCCATTGTGTGACCAAGTGGGGGCATGATCTTCGCCCGGCGTATCAGAAGATCGGGGAGTTTAGAAAACAACTCGGCGAGCCGATCACGATCGCCCTGACCGCGACGGCCACCAAACCCGTCCGTGAAGATATCCGTGCTGTGCTTGGATTGAGCATCGACGAGATGCCTTTGTTCGCAGCTCCGGTTGATCGCCCGAACTTGAAGCTGAGTTCATCGGTGGTCTGGGACGATGGCGAGAAGATTGAGCATATCAAGGCCATTGCGAGCAAAACGAACGCGACGGGGATCGTGTACTTCACCCTCATCAAGAATCTTGAGCAGATGGCGGATCGGTTGCAAGAAGCGATGCCCGGGCGCGAGATCGAGATGTATCATGGGCGATTGCCGCCCAGAGAGCGCACGCGGGTCTATGACCGATTCATCGAAGCCGGGCCCGATGATGGGTTGATCCTGCTGGCGACCAACGCCTTTGGGATGGGTGTGGATAAGCCCGACCTGCGCTACATTGTGCATGGGCAAATCCCAGCGTCGATCGAGGCGTACCACCAGGAGGTCGGGCGGGCTGGGCGCGATGGGGAGGATTCGATCTGTGAGCTGCTGTATTGTCAGGATGATCTGGCGATCCAGCAGGAGTTCATCCGGTGGCAGAATCCCAGTGCCGATTTCCTGATGTCCGTGATGAGCGCGATCGAAGCGCGGTACACCGAGGACGACTTCGACGACGATGATCTGCGATTGATGGTCATCGGCAAAGGGCACGCCCATGGCATGGGCGGCGGGATCATGGACTACGCCCTGATCCGACTCGCCGAGCTCGGCGCGATCGAGCTGACGAGCATCCGATCCGAAACCCAAGGCAGGGGGCGATACCGGTTTGTGCGTTCGCTCGACGACGACGAGCTTGATCCCGCCCAGATCGAAGAAAAACGCCAGCGAGATCTGATGCGCTTGTTGGATGTCGTCAAGCTGACCAAAGCCGAGTCCATCCCTGAGTTTGTGTCGGACTATTTCGACCTTTAGCCAATGCCGGACTACCATTGTCACCACACAAAGGAGCACACCAATGAGCGAACCAATCACCGAAATCATCATCGAAGACCTCACCGTTGGCGAAGGCGAAGAATGTCAGCCCGGCGCGACCGTCAATGTCCACTACAAAGGACAACTCATGGACGGCACCGTCTTTGATTCCTCTCATGGTGGCGATTCGATCAACTTCCCGCTTGGAAATCTCATCCAAGGGTGGCAAGAAGGCATTCCAGGCATGAAGGTTGGCGGCAAGCGCAAGCTCACCATCCCCTACGCCAAAGCCTATGGCGAAGCGGGCGCTGGTGGAGCGATCCCGCCTCGGGCTGATCTGATCTTCGAGATCGACCTCCTTGGCGTGAGCTAAACTCTCATCTTTGGTGGCCCGGCTCGCCGAGCCGGGTTCTTCAAGCACAACCGATCAAGCAAAGAAACCCGGCTCGGCGAGCCGGGCCACGGGTGCGATAGCCAATGCCCAAGCCAACGGTCTCCATCGTGATGCCCAGCTTCAACCAAGCGCAGTTCTTGGAAGAAGCGATTTGTAGTATCCTCGATCAACGCGACCAGCTCTGCGAGTTCATCGTCCTCGACGGCGGCTCGACCGATGGGTCGGTCGAGATCATCGAGAAGTACGCTTCCGAGATCGACCACTGGCAATCCAAACCCGATGGCGGGCAATCCAAGGCCATCGCAGACGGGCTCGGTCGGTGTACGGGTGATGTGATCAACTGGATCAACTCCGACGATGCGATTTTGCCCGGCGCGATTTATGCCATCCGTGAGCGATTCGCAGCCGACGAAGAGCTCGGCCTCGTCGAGGGCAACACGGTGATTGTTGACCGCGAGTCGAATATTCTCCGGTGCGATCGACGGGCCGGGCCTGGGCGGTGGTGGGTTCGGCATGGGTATCTGCGGACGCACCAGCCGAGCACTTTCTTTCGGCGGGAACTGTTCAACCAAGTCGGTGGGCTTGATCTCGATCTGCAATGCACGATGGATACCGATCTGTGGTATCGGTTGATCCCGATGACCAAGTGCGTGCGCATGAAGCGGTACATCGGCGTGCATCGCGTGCATGAAGATGCCAAGGGCGAGTCGTGGGATGACATCTACGCCAGCGAGCGGGCAATGCTCGATCAGCGCTACCCTCAGTTCCGCAGGCGTCCTATCAGGCATCAGATCGGGCGGCTCGCGTACTACGCGACCCAGGCATACACCGGCAGAAGCAGCGGGGCCAAGAACGATACGATCGAGTTTGTCGGCAAGCACCTGAGCGAGGCTTTCCCCGACGATACCGCCTGCTTACGCCCGTGAGTCGGTTGTGTGAGGAAAGAAAAAGATTCTACCACAGAGTTTTACCACAGAGCACACAGAGCACACAGAGAAGAAAGACAGAGGGGGAGGGGGGGAGGGGGAAGAAAAAGAAGAAGAGAGTGGCTGAAAATATAAAGAAGGGTTTCTCTTCACCAAATCTCCTCTTTTTTCTCTGCCTTCTTTCTCTGTGTGCTCTGTGTGCTCTGTGTGCTCTGTGGTAAAACTCTGTGGTAGAATCTTTTTCTTTCCTCACACAACCGACTCACGGGCGTAAGCAGGCGGTATCGTCGGGGAAAGCCTCGCTCAGGTGCTTGCCGACAAACTCGATCGTATCGT
>WFPK01000032.1 GCA_015487555.1 Phycisphaerales bacterium | reverse complement strand
GCCTAGCGTCGATCATGGGAGGTTCATCTTGGTGATGATGTCGAGGTTGATTTTGGCATCGCCTGTGATGCGATCGGGCGGGGATGTCATGACGATGGTGGGGCGGTAGCCCAGGTTATGGAGGTGGCGGGCAGCAGCGAACCCGTCGCCAGCGTTGTTGCCCGGGCCGGCTGCGATGAGGATGTCGTGGGATCGGGCCGATTCGAGCATGTCGATCGCATGGGTGCATAGCCCGATCGCAGCGTTCTCCATAAGAATGATCGAGGGGATGCCGAACTCGGTGGTGGCGCGCTGGTCGACCTGGCGAGCGTTGGCGACGGACAGCTCGTAGATGGGGGGCGCAAGGTGCTCGGTGGCGCGTTCAGGTCGGCGAGATGAGGGTTCTTGGGGGCGAAACGGGCGGCGATTGGGTTGGGGGCGAGAATCAGGCATTGGTCTATGATAGATCGAAGCATCGGGCAGCACCGCTCCTACGATTCGGACAGATGATTTCTGTGTTGCTCGACATGCTGTTTATCGTGCTGATCGCCAGTGCAGCCGGTTCGGCGGTGTATTGGGGGGCGGTGACGGTGGAAATCTGGAGGACCCAGCGATTGCTGCCCACCGCCCGCGATGGGATCGCTCTTTCTGAGCTTGAGCCTCCGACGCAGAGGGTGTGTGTGATTGTGCCTTGTCATAATGAAGCGGGGAATATCGCCACGCTTATCGGGTCGCTCAAGGAGCAGGATTATGATCGGCTTCGGGTGGTGCTCGCGCTCGATCGGTGCACCGACGACACACTCGGCGTTGCGCGATCAGCGATCGGCGATGACCCAAGATTCGAGATCATCGAGATCACCGCTTGCCCTGAGGAATGGGCAGGCAAAGTGCACGCTGCCCATAGCGGATATACCCAATCCGAACATGCTCAAAGCAGTGAGGTGCTGATCTTTACCGATGCCGATACCTGGCTCGACCCGGCGTGTGTGCGGGCGTGTGTGGCGCTGCTCAATGAACGAGGGTTGGATTTTTTGAGCTTGCTCTCGACACTCAATGCGCAGACCTGGTTCGAACGCATCGTTCAGCCGATCACAGCGTTTGAGCTGGCACGCCAGTTTCCGCTTTTGCGTGTCAACTGCAAGGGCAAACGCAGGCGGGCCTTTGCCAATGGGCAGTTCATGGTGTTCTCCAACAAGGCCTACGCCGCGATTGATGGGCACGCGGGAGTGAAGGGGGCGATTCTCGAAGATATCGCTTTTTCCCAGCGAATCAAGCGATTCGAATATGGAGGCGGGCTGCTCTTGGCGGACAATATGCTCAAATGCCGAATGTATGACACCTGGGAAGAGTATGTGCGCGGATGGAAGCGAATTTATACGGAGTCGGCCAACCGTGAGATCAAGCGGCTGCGGCGGTACGCTTCGAGGACGCCGATGCTTTGTGTGGTGTTGCCGCTGAGTTGTGTGCTGCTGATTCTTTTGAGCATACTCGCTGACAAACCCTTGGCATGGATTGGTACTTGGGCCGGAAGTATTGGGTTGATTGCATGGATCGTGGGGATGGGCTCGGTCTATCGCATGAGCCGGGCACCGATGTGTGATTTGCCCGGTGCGATTGTCGGGGCACTACTCACCGGGCGGCTTTTCAAAGCTGCAGCCGACGATCTCAAGTCCGGTACACCCACAGAGTGGGGTGGGAAGTCGTATGTCCGTCAAGCAGAGGAATCATGATGCGAAGAGTGCGCCCGATGTCAAGCGATGTGCATATCGAGCTCACGCCGATGATTGATGTGGTGTTTTTGCTTTTGACCTTTTTCATCTTCGCGGTGGTGATGATGGTGCGGGCCGATGTGCTTGATGTGAACCTGCCCGAGCTCGCATCGGGACGCAGCGCCGAGCAGGCGATCCCAATTACAATCGTGGTCTCGGAATCAGGTGCGCTTTTCATCAACGCCGAGCCTGTAGAGATTGAAGCGGTGGTCGGGCGTGTGAAAGCATTGCGCCAAGAGAACGGGGAAGGGGCGTTGGTGCTGGCGGTGGATACAGCTTCGCCTGCGGGGGTGATGATCGGGTTGGCCGATGTGCTCACCGGGGCGGGGCTCGGCGAGTTTTCGATCATCGGGCACCGGAACAAAGCCGACGATACTGAGATGGGAGCACCAGAAAACCCATGAGTGTCGCTTCTGCATCATCATATGCCTCGCCCCATCGCGCTTCGGCGATGACGCTCATCGCCGGGTTGTGTGTGAGTCTGGCGATTCATCTGGGGTTTGGATTTGGTGCCACCGAATATTTCGCATCGGTCTGGGATGCAGCGGATTCAGCAGAAAACCCCATCGAGCTCGCCCCCGAGCTGGCGCAGCTCACCTTGCCCAAAGACCAACAACGATTGGGGATGCGCGAAGCGCAAGCCGCCTCGATCAACTGGCTCGGGGTGATCGAGAACCCAGAGCTCGGCGACGCACCAATCGCCCAGGTCGAGCAGGCCGAGTTCACCAGACAGATCGGCAATGCCCCCGTCGCGGTTTCGCCCCAGCCTCAAGCCGAACCGACGCCTGCGATCGAAGACCAGCTGCCGGTTCAACAGCCGACCCAACCTCTCCAGCAAGAACCGATTTCGCCAGATGAGAGACCGGATGAGAGACCGGACGAGAGGCCAGATGCGGGACCAGACGAGCCTCAAGAGAAAGCCCCCCCCCAACTGCCAGCCGAACCACTCACCGAGCAGATCAAACTCGAACCCGATCCAAACGAATCCGCCCCGATCATCATCACACCTCAACCCGAACCGGTCGAAGACCCCGCCCAAGAGCCTGAAGCGATCGCGCCAGCCGAGCATCCTGTTGGCCCAGAGTTGGTCAGTGCAGAACCCAAACCAGAATCCAACCCTTCTCCGAGCTCGCAATCGGCAGCGCCCAAAGTTGCGGGGAAGGAAGGCGTGGTTTCCAAGAAGGAATCCGCCGCCTCGATCATCAAGCGGGCGATCAAGGTCAATGCAACAAAGCTCAACAAACCCATCGTGGGCAAAGGGCTCGAGATCATCACCGTCGAACCCCGGTTCCCCGCATCTGTCCGGTTCACCGAGATGCCCCGCAACCCGGTGCTGATGATCCAGTTCGACGCCACGGGGCGCGTGAGCAAGGCGTACTTTCTCAAAGAAGGCAAACGGGTGTACGACACGGGCGCGCGGGGCGTCGATGAGCCGTTGATGAACGCGATCTACCAATGGCGAGCCAAGGGTAAGCAGATTGATGCGCTCGATCCCAAAGACCCCGATTCAGTGGTCGAGATTTCGATGCGGATCACCTTCCGCAAAGAGCGCGATACACCATAATTCGCTCTGCCAGGCCGTGTCTGACGGCTCAAAAACATCCCATCGGGTGCCACGACTCGCCGTCTTGGGCGCAGTCGTGCTTTGGTTTTTCCGCCATCAAAGAACACGACTGCGCCCTTCGGGCGAGTCGTGGCACCCAGATGCAGATTGATAAACGAGCCG
>WFPK01000031.1 GCA_015487555.1 Phycisphaerales bacterium | reverse complement strand
GGGCTGAGCTGGGCTTCGCCCTTTGCCGATCTTCAAGAAGCGATCGAAGCATCGGTGTCGGGGGATGAAATCTGGGTGCGCGCTGGGATGTATCAGCCCAGTTCGCCCGCAGCGGGAAGCACCAACGCCGCGTATCTGCTCCGCGATGGTGTCTCGATCTATGGCGGATTCGCTGGCACCGAAACCATCCGATCACAACGCGACTCGGCAATCAACCTCACCATCCTTAGCGCCCTCGACAACGAGCAAATCTCGCACATCTTCGAGGGGCGGGGGATCGGGGCTTCGACGGTGATCGATGGGGTGAGGATTCAGGATTGCGTCAGCAGCGACGACGCCATCGGGGGTGTCGGCGGGGCAGGTGGGGGGATGGTGCTGATCGATTCGAGCCCGACGGTGGTCGATTGTGTGTTCTCTCGGAACCAGTCGAGGATCGGGTCGGGGGTGTATATCCAAGACGGCAGCCCGGCCTTTATCGGGTGCGTGTTTGAATCGCATATCTCACACCGCTCGGGTGAAGGCGGGGGGATCTATTCGATCAATACCAACCTTGGTGTGGAACAGACACTCACGATTGATGCGTGTGTTTTCCGCAACAACACTGTGCTTCAGGGGCACTGGGCGACGGGCAATGGGGCAGGGATATTCGTCGCTGACGGCGTGGTCCTGAGTGTGCGGGATTCATACTTTGAATCAAACTACGGGTTCCACAACAATACATTCGGCAATGCAACGGCAGGCGGAGCGATCACCATCCTCAGCGATGGCGCGTTGATCGAGAACAGCTCGTTTATCACCAACTATTCAAATCGCGGCGCGGGGATCTATAGCGCGGGTGATATCCAAGTGATCCAGTGCCTGTTTGTGGGCAACCGTGCGGTCGGGGCGATGACCTGTGGCGGGTTCGATTGCCCCGGCGATGTCCCCGATGTTGAAGCGGGGTATGGCGGGGCGATTGATGTGAACTACTGGTCGGTGGCGGAGATTGTGCAGAGTACCATTGCCTACAACTGGTCGGCAGAGGCTGGCGGCGGGGTGTATGCGAGTGGGTCGATCCGCAACTCGATCCTCTGGGGCAATCGTGTTCCCCAGCCGTGCTGTGGCGAAGATCAGATTCCACATTCACGGATGCAGTCCGATGGCATCGGCACCATGGACATCGCATACAGCGATGTCGATGGGTTGTTTACACCCGCAGCTGGTGAAGACTCGCCGAACCCATCGGATTTCCCAGGAAGCACCGAGACAGATCCGCGGTTTGTCATGCCCACGCTGATCTCGGCGGAGTTTGGGTGGTTGCTCGGCGAGATCGGCGATCATCGTCTGATGTCGGGCTCGCCTGCGGTGGATGCGGGGGATAACGCGATGGTGCCCGTCGGGTTGATGGCGGATTTCGATGGGTTCGATCGGTTCGTGGATGATCCCCAGACGGTCGATACAGGCGCGGGGACTGGGGCGATTGTGGATATGGGTGCGTACGAGCTTCAGGGGGCTGGGGTTTGTCAGGCCGATTTGACCGGTGATGGAAACCTGAACTTCTTTGATGTCTCAGCCTTCCTCACCGCGTTCTCGGCGGGTGAGTCGGTTGCCGATTTTACGGGTGATGGGGTGCTCAACTTCTTTGATGTGAGTGCATTCTTGAGTGCGTTCGCTGCCGGGTGTCCGTGATCTATGGCGGGGTGCTTTGACGCTGTTGCTTGCGGGCGCGGGCTTCGTCGAGGTGGTGCTTGAGGATTTGTTCAGCCCCGATGTCTTTGGGTTCGTAGTAGCGTTTTTCGATGCCGAGGTAGTCTTGCCCGGTGAGTTGGTCGGTGCTGTTGTGGGCGTATTCGTAGTGTTCGGTTTCGAGGTTGCGGACGCGATCGCCTGAGCCATCGGCGCTTGCTTGAGGCGAGGTGTTTTTGTCGCGCAGGTGCATCGGGACGGGCAGGACGCGGCTGTTGCGGACATCATCAAGGGCGGCGTCGATGGCGATATAGGCCGCGTTGGATTTGGGGCAGCAGGCGAGATAAGTGGCGCACTGGGCGATGGTGATTCTTGCTTCGGGCATGCCGATGCGTTCGGTGAGGTCCCAGCAGGATTGGGCGATGACGACCGCTCGGGGATCAGCGTTGCCGATGTCTTCGGAGGCAAGAATCGCCAAACGCCTGCAAATAAAGCGTGGGTCTTCGCCGGCGTCGAGCATGCGGGCGATCCAGTAGAGGGCGGCGTCGGGGTCGGAGCCTCGGATGGATTTGATCATGGCCGAGGCGGCGTCGTAGTGTCCGTCGTCGCCGTAGGTTGCGAGTTTTTGTTGGATGGAGTTTTCGGCGAGGGGTTTGGTGATGTGGATGGCGGGTTCTGAAGACACAGGCGGGCCGCCTGTGCCACCAGATTGTGACTCCCCAGAAGAGGAGAGGACGGCGACTTCGAGGGCGGTGAGGGCTCGGCGAGCGTCGCCTTCGGATTTGATCGCCCAGACACGCTTGGCCTCGTCGGTGATGGTGATGTGTTTATTGGGAAAAGCGAGTGGGTTCTTGATTGCGTTGTCGATGAGCTCGATGGTTTCGTCTTCGGAGAGGGATTCGAGCCGAAAGAGCGTGGAGCGGGAGATCAACGCCGCGTTGACAGCGAAGAGTGGGTTTTCAGTGGTTGCGCCGATGAGGGTGATCAATCCGCGTTCGACATCGGCCAAGAGGACATCTTGCTGGGATTTGGAGAACCGGTGGATCTCGTCGAGGAAGAGGATGGTGCGTTTGCCCGAATCGCCCAAGATGCGGTAGGCATCGTCGATGATCTCGCGGATGCGCTTGACGCCGATCGACGCGGCGTTCTCGCGGACAAACCTTCGGCTGGTTGCTTTGGCGATGACCTCGGCGAGTGTGGTTTTGCCGGTGCCGGGCGGGCCGTGGAGGATGACGGAGGTGAGGGCGTCGGCGTCGATCATTCGGCGGAGGAGTTTGTCCGGGGCCAGGAGGTGGGATTGCCCGACAATCTGGGAGATCGAGGTGGGGCGGATGCGCGCTGCCAGGGGCGCGATCGCTTCGACAGCGGATTCTCGGTTGGATTGCCAAAGATCGGGCATACGGGAAGTGTATGGGTGAGGGAGCCGGTGCCGATTGGGTTGGGCGAGAAATGTTGGAATTTCGGATATTCTCGTATGTCTTGTGGAACACTAGCTTTGCAAATGCTAACATTGAATGCATGGGTCTGATTCTTTGGGTCATTTTGTGTCTATTTCTCGTTGTTTTGGCGGGATTTGTCGGCGGGCATGCCTTTGGCAAGCGATGGACGCCCGAGTTGGGCGCGGTCGACGGGTTGCTTTTCATGCTTGGGTTTGGATACGCCCGTGGGATGCATGATTTGCAGGTCGAGACGGAGGATGGGGCGTTTGACGATCTGGGTGGGCCGATGATTGTGGTGAGCAATCACACAGCCGGGGTCGATCCGATTCTGATCAGTACAGCGGTACCGACCAAGATCCATTGGCTGATGGCGGACGACATGCGGATTCGTGGGATGGGGTGGTTCTGGAACTGGGCTGGGGTGATTTTTATTGCCCGCAATCGGCACGGGCGAACCGGACTCCGGCGAGCACGCAAACACCTCGACGAGGGCGGCGTGATCGGCATCTTCCCCGAAGGCAAAATCGAACGCCCAGCCAAGCAGCTCCTCAAGTTTGCGCCCGGCGTGGGTGTGCTCGTCAAGCGATCGGGCGCGCGGGTGTTGCCTGTGATTATTGAGGGCACGCCTACGGAGGCGGCGAACGCGTGGGACTCACTCTGGACCCGATCCAACACGAGGGTTCGTGTGATGAAGCCGATAGATTATTCGGATTCAGGGATGAGCAACGCCCAGATCGCCCAGGACCTGCATCGGCGGTATGCCGAGTGGACGGGGTGGGGGGCGTTGGCGATTGAGGGATCGGAAGATCATTCGTCGGACACGATGCTGACAGCAGCTTCGGCAACGGGGTGATTTGCGTTTTCGAGAAGAATGTGGTAGAGTGTGAGCGTGAAACAGGGCGTCCTTGCTTTGCGTTATCTCAGTTGAAAGGAGTTTCATATGATGGCGGCAAGTGGCGGCAAGTGGTAGTTGGTGGAGGGGGTTGGTTGCGGCTGGGGCATTGATGTTTGCTTCAAACGCTGCGACGGCCCAGAACAATCCGCTGCCTTGGGATGATCTTACTGAACCGGCAGCGTATGTGACATTTGATGTCGTGGATACAGATTGGACGCTCTATCCAGTCATCACTGCGAACAATGATTTTATTGGATTCTTTGGATACCTCCCCGATGAGTTTGTGGTGGGGAACAATGTTTCGCTCCTGTGGCTGGTCCCGGACAACGGTGATGGCACTTGGAGTATGTATGGGTGGTCGAATACCGATCTTAAGGTCGTGAGCGACTATCTGGACAACTTGACGGGTACACAGAATGTGCTTGGTGATACAGGGCTTGATATTTTCACTGGTGTATCTGGGCCGATAGTCTCACCCAAGAGCATGCC
>WFPK01000030.1 GCA_015487555.1 Phycisphaerales bacterium | reverse complement strand
CTTCTTCGGCACCATCGGTCAGTGCCTCGCCGTCTCGATCATGCACCCCGCCATGCACTACGGGCAGCTCGCCGACACAAGAAGAGCCCTGGGCCGCGAAAGACTCATGGCCTAGGCCGTGTCTGACGGCTCGTTCTCTCACACGAAGGCGCCATCTTTTCGCCTCCCCCGCGCTTGCAGGGGAGGTGGCTGCGCAGCAGACGGAGGGGGGCTTCCCCACTGCCCATTGCCTATTGCCTATTGCCCATTGCCCATTGCCTTCTTCCGAACCATCCGTCCCAACACCCGATCCGTCACCCCCGGCATCATCACACTTGCCCCAAGCCCAATCCGTGATGCCCAGCTTGTCCACACCTCGCCCTTTGGCTTTCTCAAACATCGCACAATCGCATCGGCCACCGTCTGGGCGGTCTGCATCTTGGTGGGGCGTGCGATTTTGAGTTGGCCGCCTGATTTCTGGGCTGCTGCGGTGTGAAAATCGGTCTTGGTCAAAACCGGATGGACGCTTGAGACCATCACGCCGGTGCCGACAAGCTCCAAGCGCATCGCCCGGCAGAAATGATCCTGCGCCGCCTTGGTCGCGCAATACGCCCCATAGTACGGCAGCCCGATCTTGCTGAGCCCGCTCGAAACCATCATCGCATGACCGGCCCCGCGATCCCGAAACTTGGCAACCATCGGCTGCACAAGATTGAGTGAGCCATAGAAGTTCACCTCGAACATCGCGCGGATATCCGAAATCGGCATCGTGGCACACTCGATCTCCTGCCCATACCCCGCATTGGCGATTGCGCTGTATACATCCCCGAATGCCTCTTGAGCTTTGGCGATCAGTTCGGCGTTGGCATCGACATCTTCGACCGCCCCCACCACGACAATCGCCGAGCCGCCGGCGCGTTCGATCTGTGCTTTGACCGTTTCGAGTTTGTCTTGTGAACGCGCAAAGAGCGCGACGGGCATCCCTGCGCGAGCGCAGGCGATCGCTGTCGCGGCTCCGATGCCGCCCGATGCGCCGGTGATGATGATCGGTTTTCCTGAGAGTTCAATAGATGGTGCCATGGGGCATCTTATTCATCAGGATCGAGCGCATTGGCGACATCGGTGACATCTTGTGCCACGCCTCGCACGGTGTTGCACCCGCTGAGCGCCACCGCAACCAGCGCCAACGCGATCAAGGTCATCACCTGCACTGCCTTCCTGGTTTCGTTCTTCATATCTGCCATCGCCATCACAGCGCTCCTTTACTCTGTTTTTTCCGAGCTCGTTGATCTTGAGAGCAACCAGCCGAGCTCTTCCATTTTCATCACTATCGACCAAACCCCATAAACCGCTGCACCCGCGCCTGTAAGCACCAGCACCCGCACCAGCTCGCTGCCCCATGATCCAGAATCGCGATACACCATCGCAACCCCGACCAAACCCAATGCCATCACACCCGAGCCGACCAGAATCTTCCCAAATGCCCGCGTTTTTCCTCTGAGCAGTTCCAATCCGAGTTTGCGTCTGGCAGCGATCACCAGCGCGATTGTCTGTCCGATGGCGCAGATCGCGGTAGACCACGCCAGCCCGGCTTCTTTGAGCCACCAGATCAGCACGACATTGAGGGACACATTGAACCCGACCATCACCAAGGCGATGGTCATCGGGGTCTTTGTGTCGCCGTTGGCGTAGAACGCCCGCGTGAACAACTGGTTCAATGAGTACGCCCACACCGCCACGGCATACCCCATCAGCACGGCGCTTGCGCGCACAACTCCTTCATCAGAAAATCCATCGCCGAACCCTGAATACATCACCCGGATCAGATCGCCCCCAACGATCATCAGCCCAACACTCGCAGGCAGCCCAATAAACAGGCTCAGCCGAACCCCTCGCCGGAGCATCTCGCCGAACCGTTCTTTATCTTTGGCCACGCGCGAGAGCGCCGGGAAGGCTGCCGTTGCGACAGCGATCCCGAAGACACCCAACGGAAACTGGTAGAGCCGCTGCGCATAAAATAGCACCGCGTTGGATGATTCATCGAGTGGATAATCATGCCCGAAGATCGTCGGGCCGACCCAGTTGGGATACATCGCGATGAGCGTATCGACAAACGCATTCAACTGCAGCGTCCCCAATCCGATCATCACAGGCACCATCCGCCAGAGCATCGCCTTGGCTTCGACCCGCGCCTGCGAAACCCCCGTCGTCCATTTTACCCGCCCCCGCAAGCACCAAACCGACCAAGCCACTTGCAATACCGCCGAGAGCACCGCCGCGATCCCGATCGGGTACGCCCAGGTCGCTGCGTCTGCGTCTTCGACAAAAAAGTAAGGCAAGGCTGCTGCGATGATGCACAGATTCAACAAAATCGGAGCCGCTGCCCAGGGCCCGAACCTTCCATGACTCTGGAGCATCCCGCCGAGAATCGCTGCGACACAAATCACAGGCATAAACGGCAGCATCACCATCACCAGCTTCAACGAATACGCCCGATCCGGATCATCGCCCGAATACATCACCGCAGCGAGCAAACCCAGCTCGATCACGATCGTGATGATCCCCGTGACCAGCGCCAAGAGCCCGATCGTCAGCGACGCAAACGCGTCAGCCTTGCGCGGATCATCGTCGGCCATCCGCGTATATTCCGGCAAGAACGCTGCCGAGAGTGCGCCCTCGCCGAAGAGTCGGCGGAACATATTGGGAATCGCAAAGGCGGCTGCAAACGCCGACCCGACCGCTGTATCCCCAAACACCCGCACCGTCACCAGATCCCGAACCAACCCCAACACCCGCGAGACGAGCGTCAACCCCGCCACCGTCCGCGTATCCTTGCCGATGCCGTCTTGCTCGGCCGCGACAGGCGTATTGAGTTGTGATTCTTGATCTCTCGACACGCCCTCTCAATCGACCAAATCCTCCACTCTTCGCCTCAAATCACCAACCCAGTAGCACAAGGACCCGCCCGTGGTCCCGTCACACTCTTCTTCGGGTGGCCCAATTTGCGATGAGACCACTCATGGACACCCAGCAGCAAACTCATTGAGGAAAGTAGAAACATCGAAAAAGTTCAAAGTGCCGTCGTTTGTGAAATCTGCACGAAGGTCATTTGCAGAAAAAGCATTGAGGAATACAGAGATGTCGAAGAAGTCAAGCACACCATCGGCAGCGAGATCGGCTGAACAAACTGCGTTTGAATCAAATATATAAGCTGATCCAGAAAAATAGCCCGAGCCACCTCCCTGATAGGCCCCGACAGCAATCGTTTCATTGTCAACCGACACGGCATATCCAAAGCGCTGCCCTTCGTATGGCTCTCTGGGCAGGAGTTTCGCGATCGGGGCATAGGTTGTTGCATCGAAGAGGTATGCTGCTCCTGAAACCACCACGCCATACCCTTGGTGTGCCCCGGCAACAATCAGGTCACCCTGTATCGCCACCGACTGCCCAAAGTTACTGTTCACCGCTTCATCAAACGGAAAAATCTTTGCAATCCGAGCTCCAGTCTGCGCGTCGAAGACATAGACCGCTCCAGTCATCAATCCGTTGCCCCCAAGCTCGTGCGGGTCGCCAACAACAACCGTGCCATCCTCAATGGCAACTGACATACCAAAGGCTCGAAGCCCTGGGTCCCCATCAGGGAGAAGCTTTGCTATTTGCGCCCCCGTTGCCGCATCAAAGACATACGCAGAGCCAATACCATCGTCCGCAACCGCACCAACAACAACAAACCCGCTGTCGATCGCAACGGATAGGCCAAAGTAGTCGTTCACCTCGCCATCACTTGGAGCAAGCTTCATGATTTGGCTTCCAGTGGTTGCATCAAAGAGGTACACTGCACCTGAAGCAACCCCATTATTGCTTCCTCGGAAAGCACCGATAGCAACAATGTTGCCCTCAATATCAATGCTGTGTCCAAAAAATGCATTTGCCTGACCATCGCTGGGCAGCAACTTGGCAATCTGAACGCCGGTGGACGCATCAAAGAGGAAAGCCGATCCCGAGCCTTGCCCGTTTTCCGTATCCTTACTCGCACCAACAGCAACAACATCACCTTGGACCGCCACCGATGTGCCAAACGATGCTTCGCTTGGAAGACCATTTACAGGCATGAGCTGCGCAAGCTCGGTACCCGTCGTTGCATCAAACAGGTATGCAGCGCCGGACAAACCCTCCGCAACCGCACCAACAACAAAATTCGTCCCCTCAATATCAATCGAATACCCAAAAGTGTCGGAAAGTGTCTTGCTGGAAATAGATACTTTGAGTTCCTCACCAATACTTTGACCCCACGCAACCGCAGGCAAAGAGGGAAATATTATGGCGGCGATAATGAATGTGTTTATACGCATCAAAATACTCCTTGGCAGCTGTGTTTCTTCGTCTTCGTCTTCGTCTTCGTCTTCGTTTCTCTCAACCTTCATTTTTGAATCCTCACGGACATGTAAACAAAACTCCAAAGCGAGGACACACTGACATCTTACCAGATTTACCAAATAACACAAGGCCTTTTCATTTTTTTCCCTCCCCCACACCGCCCGTCCTTGTTCTCCCTTATTGGCTGCTCTTCCGACTTACTAACCCCCCGCTTTTGCCCTCTCCCACACCCCAATCACCCCACACGCAACCAACACCCCCACTGCATCGGCCCCAAAATCCCAAGGATCCGCCACTCGATTGAAGATCGGCTGGGTCAGCTCGTCGAAAGCTGCGAAGCATACCCCCGCGACAAAGGTCCACACGATTCGGCGTTTGAAACAACCACACCCAAACCGCTCGCCCGTGGCGATCAACCCCGAAGCGAAGAGCAAACAAGTCCACACAAAGAACACGCCGACATGGATCACCAGATCGGTCCGATCAATCGGCCCGTGCACCGTCAGCCCGGGCCAATGCGTCGCGGTGAGCAAGGCCAGTGTGTAGAGCACAAACCCGACACGAAAGATCAATCGCAGATAATTCATTGGTTTATTCATGCGTGTGAGTTGCCGCTTCAGGGCTTGCTTGAGCACCTGGCTCGCGATCAAGCATCGCCTGGGCACCCTTGAGCACCCGGATCTCGGCTTCGCTCAGATCACCCGCCTTGGCGACCGCCAATGCCCGATCCCACTCGGCGACGATGGTTTCGCCGAGCTTCTTGTAATCCATCGCGCCCGGTGCCCAGAGCGCGTATTGGAAAATTGTCTGCCCGAAGCTCGGGCACTCAGCGAGCTTGATGTTCCGACGGATCGCGGGGTGATAGACCCGTGCGCTGCTCCATGCGCTCGGGGTGTTGCGTTGGCTCTCGAAGAACCGTTCGAGATCGGCGACGACTTCTTTCGAGTGCGAGGTCTGCGCATCGTGCATACACAAGACCACCCCGGCGACGCGCAGCCGAGTGTTGATCTGATCGCGCACCAATCCGACGGTTTCGAGGAGTTTGCTCACGCCTTGGAGCGCCAGGAAATGCGCCTGCATCGGGATGATGACCTCCTGGGCAGCTGCGAGCGCATTGAGTGTCAAAAGCCCCAATGCCGGGGGGCAATCGAGCAAGATGAACTCATGATCGGTCGTCCCTGCTTCGATCGCTCGCATCAATCGCTGGTTGCGATCGGGCAACCCTGCCAGTTCGGTCTCAACCGCTGCCAGGTCTGTCTCGGCGGGGACGATATCGAGACACGCATCGACATGGCGAACACAATCGACGAGCTCGAACTCGGGATCGAGCAGCAGGTCATAGACGGTGGGTTGATCGGGATCATCTTCGCGCTCGCCTGCGACATGAAGCGTCGCGTGGGCCTGGGGATCGAGATCGACAATGAGCACCTTGCGTCCCATCCGCGCGATGGCTGCTGCCAGGTTCACGGTGGTCGTGGTCTTGCCCACGCCTCCCTTCTGGTTCATCATCGCAATCACACGCACCGGATGTTGGGTCTTTTCGTCCATAGGAAGGAGTATAACGGGGAAGAAGGGACCGGGGATTGGGGATCAGGGATTAGTTCCGCTTTCCTAATCCCTCGTCCCTTCCCAAAAGCACCACACAATGCACCTCGATCGCTTCGCCTCGCCCGATCGCATCGACGCCTTCGTGGGTTTTGGCTTTGATATTGACCTGCTCGCCATCGACCCCCAACCCGGCAGCCACATTGGCCTTCATCAACTCTTTGTACCCACTCAACTTAGGTCTTTCGCAGATCACGGTTGCATCAAGATTGATAAGCCGATACCCCCGATCCCGCACCCGTGTGATCGCCTCTTCGAGAAAGACCCGCGAATCTTGCGACTCGTGTCTGGGGTCGTCATCGGGGAAGAGCTGCCCGATATCGGGCTCACCGATCGCTCCGAGCAGTGCATCGGTGATGGCATGGAGCAGCGCATCGCCATCGGAATGGGCGACCGGGCCGCGATCGTGCTCGATCTCGACCCCGCCGAGCACAAACGCCCGCCCTTTGCCTGCAGGTTTGCGAACCTCAAGCCGATGAAGATCGTATCCATGCCCTATCCGAAGCATCTTTTTTTCCATCCCAACCTCCATCCTCTCTTCCCATTGCCTGCCGCCTTTTCTTATTCCCCTTCCCTTATCTTACCGATAAACCCTGTGCTTGCCCGCTGTCGATCTCGATGACCTATCATGTAGCGAGCACAACCCCGTTTTTTCGCTCAAAGGCATGTCCCGGAGATGCATACGGAGATGAATAGATGAACACCACATACAAATCCACCCTCATCCTGACCGCCATGCTTTTGGCCAGTGCCCTGATGAGTGGGTGCATCAAGCAGCTCGTTTCCAACTCCCCGGGCGGGCACATGCGCTCGACCGACTCCTTTACCTATATCTCAACCCCCTTCGAGCCTTTGACGGTCACCCTTTATGACCAGCGCGACAACGAGCCGCTCTGGACAGTTGATGTCCCGGTGGGGCAGAAGGTCACGGTCCGGTTCCACACCAACAAGTCCAAAGAGGGCACCACCCGGCGTCCCGACATCATGCAATGGGAAATCTATGACCAGACCAAACGCCGGGCCAACCTGACCAACACCATGGCGGTCCCTGGCGCAGACTCGCGCCTTTTGAAGGTTGCTTTGCGCGATGGGGTTGAGTATCCCGATGAGAAACTCCCTGATGTTGAGCTCGATGATCCCAGCCGCGAGTGGGTCCCTGTCGAGCCCCGCCGATTCCGAGGCGTTCCCGTCAATAACACGATCGACAACACGGCCCGTTCGGGGGCGTACCTCTCGGATAACTAGGCGGTGCCTGATGGCCCAAAACATCCCATCGGGTGCCACGACTCGCCCGAAGGGCGCAGTCGTGTTCTTTGATGGCGGAAAAACCAAAGCACGACTGCCCCGAAGACGGCGAGCAGTGGCACCCAGATTCGGATTGATGAACGAGCCGTCAGACACGACCTAAACCAAATCACCACCAATCATAAACGAATCCAATCCATAAAAAGGCCCGGATATTCACCGGGCTTTTTCATTGATTGATTTTGTTGATTGACTCTCCTTCGCTGGGCCTGTGCGAAACCCGATGGGGAGCAAGGCGGGCTTGTTTTCATTTTGTCTTCATTTTGCCTTTATCGTGTCTTCATCTTTACCCACATTTTTACCCGTTGTTTTTCTTCACTCCGTGTGTGCCCCCACATACACCACATAATCTGCGATGTACAGGTCGGACTCTTGCCCTCCGGTTTCGTTTCCGTCCTCGTCGATCTCAGGTTCGACGCCCATGAAGAGTTCTTGGTCATCGCGGGCCAGTGGGATGATGGTCACGATTTTGAGCTCACGATCGCTCCGCAGACGGATCTGGTCGATCAGCCCGCTCCCGCCTTCTTCGTTGCCGAACTGCACATGGAAATAGCCCACCACATGGGCCACCGGCGAACCGAGCTCGAGCCCGTTGATGATGCTCTCTCCCATCGTCGCATCCCATACCGACTGGCTCCGGAAGAACCCGGCAGCGATTTCTTCGCCCGCATGATCGCCCATCCCACTCATCAGCTCCAAGAACCGATCCTGGTAGCCGCCTTCGCTGTCACCAATGGGAAGGGCGAACATGGTTTGTTGCAACTCGCCGAGCTCTTTGAGCGCATCGTACCCTTGCTTGCGTGCCATGCTCACATATCTTCTGGGGGCATTGGCAGCAATCATCGGACGCTGAGCCTCTTTGGCTGCTTCGAGCATCCGCACATGCCCGGGCGCGTTATTGCCCTTGTTTCGGCGTGCTGCTTTTTCAAACTGCTCGCGATTGGTGACACCCGAGAAGTAATCATCAACCGCCAGCTGTTGATCGCGCTCGTAGAACTCCATGCTCAAGACCGCATCGGGACGGTAGACCAGGATATCCTCCCAGAGCTCCTGAGCAATCGCCAGGCCCAGTGGGTGCCCGTGCATCTCTCCAAAGAGCACGACATCGGCCGACACCATATCGGCGACGACCTCATCCCAAGTGGCGATGCCCGTGCCATCCCCCTTGCGGATAATTACCGAGCGTGCTTCTGCTCGGCTTGCCGAAGCGGCGGGTGAATCCGCCGACGCATCAACCCGCGTCGTCGTCGAACACCCGCCGATCAATCCCAAGCCCACTACCAAACCAACAACAAGTCCACTCTTCATTCCAAGCTCCATTCATTCATTTCAGTTTCAGTCGCACAGGCCAGTGCTGTGCTTTGACCCAAAGGGCAAAGCACGATTCTGACCAAACCACATCCAATCTGCCTTCGCTCATTGAGTCGAAAGCCAGTACCATCATAGATTTTTCCTGCTCTTCCCTTCATCCCTCATGGCTCGTCCCGAATCCCTTCTTCATATCCATCACCAGCGAAAACAGCATCGGCACGAGCACAAGCGTAAACACAGTCGACACGAGAAGCCCGCCGACCACCACCGAGCCGAGCCCGCGATACATCTCGCTGCCCGATCCCGGGATCAAGACCAGAGGCAACATCCCGCCCACACTCGTCAAAACACTCATGAAAATCGGTCGAACCCGCGTTCGCACACTTTGCACAATCGCATCGGCTGGCTCCATCGAACCCGAGCTTTGATCCCCGTTTCGCCCCATGAAGTTCAATGCTTGATGCACCAACAAAATCGCATTGTTCACCACGACACCAATGAGAATCACAAACCCCAGCATCGTCAGCACATCGAGCTTCTGGGGGGCTTTGGTCAAATCCATCATCGACCACTGATACACAATCGCCAACCCGCCAAACCCGCCGACCACCGCCAAAGGCACCGAGAACATAATCACCAGCGGGTACAAAAAGCTCTCAAACAATGCGCACATCACCAGATAAGTCACCAACAACGCCCAGACCATCCTCGCTGTCATCAGTTCAGGCTGACCAACGACCAGCCAGGCCAACCCGGCGATCATCAACCCCAGGATCAACGACCCCGCGACGGCATAGAGCACAAACGGGTTCTTGTTGCGTTTGCCTCGGACAAAAACCATCACCGATCCCAGCAACGCCAGCAAGGTGATCCCTCCCGCTGAGAACATCGCCCGGCGGGATTCTGCCAGGGTGTGCTCGATCGAGCTGCCCATCAATGACGCGCGCACCTGCTCCAAATCCGCAGCGCTGCCTTCGAGCCGAACCCGCATCGTCCGGTCGATGAGCCCGCGCGCCTTGGCAGCGTCGATCATATTTTCCTGAATCCACGCCATCGCTTCGCCCACCGCCATCGTCTCGGGCACCGTCACCTCGATCGAAACGCTGGGCATCTCCTCGATCCGCTGGATCACCTGGGCTGCCAAGGTCGGCACGAAATCCACGACACTATCGACAGGCACCACAGGCCCCGCTGGCGTGGCGATCGGTACATCGCGGATCTGCTCTAAGGTCTCCATCCGCCCGCCATCGGGCAGCACCACCAGATCAATCGTCTCCGATCCGACCTTGTAATCCCCGACAAACGCTCCATCAAAGAGCCCGCGCACCGCCACACCCAACCCCTGCGTCGTCAGCCCAAGCTCGCGCCCCAGTGCATTGAGTTCGAGCTGCATCTCTTGTTCTTGCACCGCGAAGTTCGAGGGGTTGGGTTTGACCTTTCCGAACCCATATTCCATCCCCGCTGCGCGGAACATCATCGAGGCGGCTGCGTTGACGCGATCGAGTTCGATCCCCGAGATTTCAACCCGGATCACCCCGCCGTCGCCGAGCCCACTGAAGAGCGAGCTCTGTCCTGCGCCGCCGAAGGAATCGGGGATGCTCATCATCACCCCGGTAATCAGGTGTCCGATGGGGATGACGGTTTGATCGTCTTGGCTTGTTGCGCCGACGAACATGCCGTTGCCGAATCCGCCGATGAAGAAGTTGTCGATTGCGACGGGTTCAAAGATCGGCATCCCCGGGAACATCTGGATCGGATCCAACGCTGCCATCGCTTCGGCGTCGTCCTTATCCACAACGGCGTATGGATAGATCTTCTCCTCGATGCGATTGGCGATTTCCTCCATCCCCTTTACAGAAAGCCCAGGCGGGATCGTCAATCCGCCGAAGACCAGGTTTCGGTTCCCCGCTGGCAGATAATCCATCGGGGGCATCATCACTGCTGCCCCCCAGATACTCGCTCCCGTCATCAGGACAATTATCGCCGGGCGAATCGTCCACCCGCGCACACCCGTCATCGCCCACCTCAACACGCTGCCGAGGAGTTCGATCAACCGATTGGCCAGTGTGGTCAAGCCGAACATGTTCCCGAGCAATCGCTTGACAGTCCCGTGATGATCCTTCTCGGGCTTGAGCCATCGCGAGCAGGCTGTCGGAATCACCATCACCGAAACGATCAACGAGAAACTCACCGACCCGACAATCGCGATCGCGATGTCTGCGAAGAGCTGCCCGGCTTCTTCCTGAATCGTCAAGATGGGGATAAACACCGCAACGGTCGTCAGGGTCGATGCCAGGACCGCGCCCCAGACCTCCCTGCCCCCGCGCCATGCTGCCTCCATAGGTTGCTCGCCGAGTTTCAATCGCCGATCAATGTTTTCGAGCACCACGATCGAGTTATCAACCACCATCCCCACCGCAAAGGCCAACCCCGCCAAGGACACGACATTGAGCGAACGCCCCAGCGCCAGCAGGATCAGGAATGTGCCGATGACCGAGATCGGGATCGCGATGGCGATGATTCCTGTCGCCCGCCAGTTGCGCAAGAACACCAACAGCACCAGAACCGCGATCGTCCCGCCGATCCATAGGTTCTGCATCACCAACCCGATCGCGCTGCGGATATAGATTGTTTCGTCGTAGACATGGCGCAATCGCAGGTCTGGGCCGATGGCTCCGGCGCTTGATTGCCCTCCGATATTGGGCAGCATCTTCAGGCGGACATCTTCGAGACGCACCTTGATCTCGTCCATGATCTCGAGCACATTCGAGTCGTTCTGGCGGATCACATTGATCGCGATCGCCGGGCGTGCCAAAGAGCGGACGAATCCGCTGCGTTTTTTGTACCCGATCTCGACATCGGCGACATCGCGCACGAACACCGATCGTCCTTCGCGATACGCCACGATCGTGTCGAGTATTTTCTCTGGGCTGTTGAACTGCCCGACAAGCCGCACGCGATAATCTCGCTTGCCCTCTGCGATACTCCCTGCCGAGACATTCTGGTTCTCGCTTCGCAATGCGTTGATGACATCGACATGATTCAATCCGCGCTGGGCCAGGGCGATTTCATCGATCATCACCCGGGCCTCACGTTCGCGCCCGCCGAAGACATTGACCGTCGCGACCCCTTTGACCCGCTCAAGGTAGGGCTTGATTTCCCGATCGACCTCCTCGAAGATCGTCGTGAGGTCAAAGTCGGCGTGCTTCTTGAGGCTTTCATCATCAAAGTCGATGATGATCCATGCGATCGCCCCGCCGCCGCTGCTCACCCCGTCAGCCGCCACCACGATCGGCTCATCGACCTCCTCAGGGTACGCGGGCACCTGCCGGAGCGCATCGCTGACTTCCTGGAGTGCCCGCGAGATATCTGATCCGACCTGAAACTCGAGTGTGATCTCGCTGTTGCCCTGCGAGCTCGACGAGCTCATCCGATCGAGGTTCTCGACATTTTTGAGCCGTTCTTCTTGCTCTTTGGTGATCTCGTCGACGACCTCTTCGGGGCTTCGTCCTGGCCAGACCGTGGACACGGTGATTGTTGGTTTGGTGATCGTGGGCGTGAGCTGGACCGGGATTTCCCGCGCCCCGATCACCCCAAAGAGCAGCACCAGAATGACACCCACCGCCACCGTCACGGGACGCGAGATACACCATCGCACAATATCCATCAATCGCTCCCACCAGGTGTCGGCTTGGCACCAACCACATCATCGCTCGCCGGATCGTGAACCTTGAGCCCCTGCCCGGGGCGCAGGCGCTCGTTGCCCGCGACCACCACCATCATCCCCGGGCGCAGCATGGGGCTGCGCACCGCGACGCGATCGCCCACCGCAAACAAGCGTGTCACCGGCGCGATCGCCGAGACGCCATCGTTTGAGTAGTAGACCACCTCGCCGGTGGGCTTGCGGACGATCGCGTCTTTGCTCACCGTCACAAACGCGCCGGGTTTGCCCGTGGGCACCAAGGCCGACAAGCTCATCCCCGGGCGCAGCAGGTTCTTTCCGTCTTCATCCTTGGCCGAGACCGCGATCCGCACCGCAAAGAGTCGGCTCAGCGAATCGGCCTGAGGCAGGATCGCGAGAATCTCCCCAAAGACGCGCCCGCCATTGCGATCACCCAAAGCCGGGAGCATGATCTCGACCTGCTCGCCGTGGGCCCGGGCATCATCGACCGCAGCGTACACATCCTCAGGCACATCGACCCAGGCTTCGAGGGCATCGAGTGAGACGATCGTGACGATCTCATCGCCTCGTCCGACCCATTGCCCGACTTCGCTGTCTTTGCTGACTACGCGCCCACGGAACGGCGCCACGATGGTCATGTCTTCGAGTTCTCGTTCGCGGAGGTTCAGATCGCCCTTGGCCGAGATCATCTCTGCCTTTGCCTGGGCCATCAGCGCCTGGCGCGACGCCACGAGTGTTTTGGCCTCGTCGAGCTGGGATACGCCGCTGGATCCCATCCGCGCGAGTTCTTCGAGTCGTCCAAGATCACGCTGGGCGATCTCGAGCTCGGCCTGGCGTTGCATCATCACCGCCTGGGCGAAGTCCACATCGGCCATCGCCTGATCGAACGCGATCCGTGCGCGCACATCATCGAGCTTGGCGATCACCTGCCCGCGCGCGACCATATCGCCTTCTTCGACCTGCATCGAAACCATCAGCCCTTCGACCTGCGATGCCAGTGCACTGGTGATCCTGGATCGGATTTCTCCGGTGACGACCCGTCTTTGGACAAGCTCTTCGGTGCGTACCTCATCGAGGACTACATTGGCCGGCGGGGGTCCGCCTCGTCCTTGCCCATTGGCGATCGTACCGAGCAGCCCAACCACACATGCTGTCACCCATCGCTGCCATGATCCGCTCAATGACCCCATAAGACCACACTCCATCATCTTTGCACGCCGCCTGCACAACCCGGCACGCTGCCGAATTGCCACCCATTCTAACCCTATGGGCTGGTTTCGCCTCGCAAACCCCGACATTCCCCAAATCAATGCTCGCTTCGGGTCCTGATTTTTCGTACACTACGGTACAATCACTCGGCGGGGATGTTGCACGCTCTGGCATACTCCGATGATAAAGTCTGATGACAGGGCCGACGGCAGAGGGCCTGATGACAGGACCTGATGAGAAAAACACACCACCCGACACAGACCTCCGGAATCACCATGGAAAAGCGAAGAACCCAACGCGTCACACTCGCCAAAGTCGCCGAAATCGCAGGCGTCGCCGAATCCACCGCCTCACGCGTCATCAACGGCTACACCCACAACTTCCGCGTCCGACCCGAAGTCCGCCAGCGTGTCCTCGATGCGGCTGACGAACTCAACTACCGACCCAACCCGATGGTCCGCTCGATCAGTGCCAAAAAGACCAACCTCGTCGCCGTCGTCGGATGGGCATCCGATGGCGTCAACCGAACCGCACTCTCCGAATCCGTCCGTGTCCTGCGCGATCACGACAAGCATGTCTGCACCACCTTCCTCGACCCAGACTACTCCGGGCACGAACTCCCATCATGGCGTGTTGATGGTGCGATCGCGCTGCAAGTCCGAGATAAGACCGATCTCAATGAGCTCGAAGAGCACGATATTCCCTATGTCTCGATCAACGGGCTCGCCGGCCCGGGGGGTGATGCGGTGAACTTCAACGAACACCACGGCATGGACCAGGCGATCGATCACCTGCTCGAACTCGGACACACCAAAATCGCCTACGCCTACATCGAAACCAATCGGCTCAACCCCAGAGGCATCCCGCACACCTCCGTCAACGATCGCCTCTTCGCCTACGAATCAATCCTCAAGCATCGCGGGCTCAAACCGATCGCTGGGCATGACCGCACCGATCACTCCGCCATGTCCTACTGCCAACTCGTCCTCCAGAAGGGCGGCGCGACTGCGGTCATCGCCTATGACGACATCACCGCGATGTACCTCATCCAGGCAATGAGCACCCTTGGCATGTCGATCCCTCGCGATATGTCCATCGTGGCTTTCAATGATGAACTTCCCGCGAAGATGTCCACTCCGGCGTTGACGACGATTGCCCTCCCCGCTGCAGTCGCCGGGAAAACCGCAGGCGAACTCTTGGCTGAGCGATTGTCCGCCACCGAACCGATCCCGTCGCGAACAGTCACCTTGGACGAAACCCTCATCATCCGCCAATCGACAACCTCGCCGAGAATTACCTCATAACCCCGTCCCTGTCAGCTCCGTGTGATCCCGTCAGATTCCTATCCATCCCCAATCACGATCTCAACTTGTGCTAAGTGGATGTGGCCTGCCCTATTGGGCAGCGAAGTGCCAGTCGCTGGTCACAATGCCTACGCACAGGCATTCGAGATCACCTTGCCAATCCCGGCAGGCATCGAGCGTGGTATTTCTCCATGAGGTGAACAGGAGAGCACAAACAATCGCGGCCGGCGTGCATCATCAGCCATCGGAAACGGGCGATGGCAATAGCAATGGCAAAAATATGGATCAGGCCGGAATAGTGTCCGGCTGAATGTGGTTGCCTTTGGTAAGTGGCTTGATGCCTGCCCATGTCCTGTGCGTGAGGCCCGGCGAGCGATGCGGCGCATTGCTCCCGGGCCTTCTTTGGGTGTAATTGCCTTTGGGTATAACCGGCAGGCAGAGGGCGGAGGGCTCGATGGGTTTATCGGAATGCACGGAGTTTGCACACAATCGAGGCTGCTGGGGGAGAAAAGATACGCAAAGGGGGAGAGGCAGATTGTTTGGGAGCCTCCTTTGCCCTTGGGGTCAAAGGTGGGCACCGAAGAGGGAGATGGCGGACACCTGATAGACTTATTTGGTGTTCGCTGCAATGTGTGCAGCAAGAGATTTTACGAATCTTGCTATGGTTGCTTCTGATTCAGGTTCTGTGAACTCTCCGTTTGCTGAGGAGTTTGGGGCACTCAGGAGCAAAGCTGCAGCATCGTACATTCTCTCGCGAACAAGTTTTCGGCAAAGAATAGAATAACGATCAACATAGCTGGCCTTCTCAAACTCGGGGAACACCTTGAAGTGTGGTTCATCGGTTTTCACGGGGGCATGTGACTTCTGAGAATCTTCGAGGAGGAAGAGGTATCCGAGCCATGGCTTTGGTGATGGCTCGAACGCACCCTCACGATATGCGGTCCAAAAATCATGCGCGTTGCCGATTGCTTCTTCGGCGCGGTTGTTTGCATTATTTCCTAACGATCCAAACTGCGATTTCAGTTCGACAACAGCAAGCAGGTGGTCATTGACGATAACAATCAAATCCCAACGCTTTGTGGGTCTGAAAAACCCGGGCAAAATGACCTCTTTCGTCCCAACTTTGATTGAATCTTGATCAACTCCTGCATCTGTGCATATATGCGTGAAGAGTTTGATAAAGCCATCGAGTTGCTTGCCACCGGTTACGCTTGCTCGGGCACCACGGTCTTTGTCTGATTTGTCGCCTTGGTTCTTGCCTTGTTTTTCTCGAACTGCCCAGAACTGACGGATTGCGTTCTTTACTTGTTCGTGTAGTTCCTGAGTATTCATCATAGCGATACCATGATATCTGGCTGGGTGTAGAGGTTGGTGCAGCTTGTTGCGATTCGATCCGCAGCATACTTGGCGTAGTCTGGATCGAGTTCAATACCAATCGAGTTTCTTCCGGCATTGGCGGCGGCGATGAGTGTGGTTCCTGTGCCCGCGAACGGATCGAGCACGACATCGCCTGCAAAGCTGAACATGCGGATGAGTCGTTCGGCGAGTTCGATTGGATATGGGGCCGGGTGGTCTTTGGTTGATGCGCCGGTGACATCTGACCAGATTTGTCGGAACCACTTGCTGTACCGGTCTTCAGCGATGACGCTGAGTAGCTTTTGGCTATTGGTTGGTTTTCTGTATCCACCTGATTTTCGTTCCATCAGGATGAACTCGATATCGTTTTTGATAACGGCGTTTGGTTCGTAAGGTTTGCCTAAGAATCCTGCTGAGCCGCTATCGGATTCGTAGGCGGCGTTTGCGATTTTGTACCAGATAATTGGTGTGAGGTTGTCGTAGCCGATGGCTCTACAGTGCTCTTGAATTGAAGCGTGCAGCGGGACGACGGTGTGGCGGCCGTTGTTTTTTCGGCGTGAGAGACAAACATCGCCGACTACGCAGACGAGGCGGCCGCCGGGCACGAGTGCCCTGTAGCAATGCTCCCAAACCTGATCGAGGAGAGTAAGAAACTGGTCATACTCTGAAATATCTCCGAGTTGGCCCTCGGTTTGGTTGTATTGTTTGAGTGTCCAGTATGGGGGTGAGGTGACGATGAGATGGACACTGCTGGGTGCGAGAAAATCGGCCTTTGTCGAGTCGTGGCAAATCAGACGATGCTTTGTTGGCACTTGCCTCAGGGCATTGTCAATTTCACTGATATCCGATGGCGATTTTGCCAAAGATGGAATCAAGCTTTGCGTCAGTTCTCTTTCTCGGAGTGATGCAGGGAGGCAAGCATCGAGCACTTCTGGCGAAGTGGCGAGGTCTTGCAATCTAAGGTCATCAAGGGAACCAGTATCTATACATTGGGAAATCATTACGCTCCCACCGCTGCAACGACCTTCTGGGCCGCGTCACCCAGATCTGAGGCTGCCTGAAGCGTTGGCAGGTCGCTGGCGGCTTCTTCGAGTATCCTTCGGCCCGCTTCCACATTGGTGCCCTCTAATCGCACAACGAGCGGAATCGTGAAGCCGATTTCTTTGGCGGCGTTGACGATGCCTTGGGCGATGATGTCGCAGCGCATGATGCCGCCGAAGATGTTCACCAAGATGCCGTTGACGGCGTTGTCACTCAGGATGATTCTGAATGCTTCGGTGACTGCCTCTTCGGTTGCTGAGCCTCCGACATCGAGGAAGTTGGCGGGTTCGCCGTCGAAGAGTTTGATGGTGTCCATGGTGGCCATGGCGAGTCCTGCCCCGTTGACGAGGCAGCCGATGTTGCCGTCGAGGGCGATGTAGGAGAGGCCCATTTTATCGGCGCGGACCTCGGCAGGATTTTCCTCCGTTGGGTCATAGAGGGCGGCGATGTCCTTGTGGCGAAAGAGTGCATTGTCATCGAAGTTGAACTTGGCGTCGATGGCGACGACCTGGCCATCGGGGTGGTCTTTGGTTGAGGGGGTGACGACGAGGGGGTTGATCTCGGCGATGGAGCAGTCTTTGTCGGTATAGAGCTTGGCCAGGGCGAGCATGATTTTGACCGCTTGGTTGATCTGTTTGCCCTTGAATCCCAGTGCAAAGGCGACATCGCGTGCTTGGTAGGGCTGGAGCCCGAGGATCGGGTGGATGGGTTGTTTGATGATTCGTTCGGGTGTGTCGTGTGCGACTTGTTCGATCTCGACGCCGCCTTCACGGGAGGCGATGAGGGTGTTTTGCTTGGTGTTGCGGTCGGTGGTGATGGCGAGGTAGTATTCGTCGGGTTTGCCTGGTTCGCGGTCGGCGATGTCTACGCCGGCAGCCATGAGGACTTTGTTGACATCGAGCCCTTCGGGTCCGGTTTGCGCTGAAACCATTTTATTGGAGAACATGAACTTGGCAGCTTCGTGTGCTTCTTCTGGTGAGTTGACGAGTTTGACGAACCCGGCTTTGCCTCGCCCGCCTGCGAAGACTTGCGCCTTGACGACAGCGAGGGTGGAATCTTGGTTGGAAGCGATTGTTTTGTAGGCTTGGGTCGCTTGGTCAGCAGCGGTGATGACCTCGCCAGCGGGGACGGGGATGTTGTAGGAGTCGAGGAGGTCTCTTGCTTGGTATTCGTGGATCTTCATGGTGGGCGGGTCCTTTGGGAGAGGGCGTGGTGGTTGTTTGGTGATTGTAGTCGATTTTGGGGGGCGGTGGGGTGTTTGGGGGGATGAAAAAGCCGCACCTTTGGGGTGCGGCTTGTATGAGTTTGCAATATAGCCAACTATTTATCGCTCACCTCTTCAAATGGAAATGGATCGACAAGGTAGCGGCTTCTCCATATTTCAATGGTTTTTGATCGTTGACAATGCTCGCCACACTCAGAACAGACCAAATATTCAGCTGTCATTAGGGGATATCCGCATTTCAAGCACGGGAGTTCTTTTGCACTCAGCATGCGTTTTGCTTTGGCACTTTCACGGGCAAATCGCGAAAAATACTTATACACTACCAGCATTATTAATGCCCCCCCGACCCAAGAAGCAAGCCCACCGAGAACTTGTTTGCCAATGCTGACATATTGCGAGAACCAATCACTAACAAACGACACCGCAATAATGGACAAGGTGAATGGAAAAACACCAAACTGAGCATAGCCCGGCTTTAATAAATGGCGAAGCAAAATGCAACACTGCTTTAGACACATCTTGCAGGACATCAATAAACACCAGAAGGGCAAGTGAATGTTTGGCCAGTGCCCGCAACACGGTCTAATTCGTTTCCCGCCTTAGTTATATTTGCATCTCTTGTTGACTTCGCTTTTAATTCACATGCTGCACGTTCATAGCCGTAAGTAACCCCGGAGCCAGCTATGAACGCAACTACCGACGGGCCGAATGTGGCCCAAGGCCCGAGCGTCCTCTTGGCCATTTTTTTCCAGGTCAACACTCCCGTAAATGTACCGGCCGCAGCAATGCCGCCCGTTCTAAGAACATCCGTAATGCTTGGTGCCAGCACGCAATTTCTCATGTCGCGATCAAAATTGGCATTAATTGCATTGACACATGCACACCAATCTTTATACCATTGAGTAAGATACACAGAGCAATCCATTTGGGACGATCCGCCTGTGAGCTCTACCAAAGGATCAGGCTCTGATGGGACGGTGAAGGCTGTAGCGGCAATGCCGCTAGCGTAGGAGTCCGCCTGCCCTTCATTGTAGAATCTTTTTACCGGATAAAATCGTTCCATGTAAAATTCAACAACTTCATCTGTAGGGGAAGTGATTTTGACCCGCATGATATAACTGATACCAACTACCAGCCTAGAAACCGAAGACGAATTGTCGACCCATCCCGAAACAACCTCACCATAACTCTCAAAATCGTAAGCGAAGCCCGACCCGTTATATGCTCCAAAAGTGCTGGAAGAATCAAACTCCATCCAGTCCGCGGAATGCCGTGACAATTCAGTAAAGAGTACCTCGTCTGGTTCGATTGCTATATTGGTTACGCCCTCGGATACCCGTTTTGTAAGCACCAGCACCCTTGGCTGCGACGGATCCTCATCAACATGCTCCCCGACCCACAGCATTGAGGAAGAAAAGCTGAACTGCTCGCCATACAGGTCGGCGACGAGCGATGTTATAAAATTTTTGTCGATATTGTAAGGATCATCCATGCTGATAGGCACAAGTAGACTTGAGCCGCCAACCTGTCCGCCGCCAGATGTCTGGCCGAGCGATATTGTTGTAAAGAATACGACCGTAAATATTACTAGAATATTACCGACACTTTGACACTTTGACACTTTGACACTTTGACACTTCCATGATGCATTCCTTTCACAAGGCCCTTTTACAATCGGGCGAGTAATTACACGCTTAGCGTACCATGTGTCTATCCTTCTGTCAACCCAACCGAGTCGGAGCACCCTGATAGTACACGCGATTTTGAGGGAAGAGCGCAGGGCAGAAGCCTGTGCCACGGGAGATCAGACTTTCAGACTTGGGGTTTGTCTTTGAGTTTGGTATAAAGGTAGTAGAAGCCCAGTGCGCCAGCGGTGGTGATG
>WFPK01000029.1 GCA_015487555.1 Phycisphaerales bacterium | reverse complement strand
CGGCATCTTGGGCTTGCCGATGCTGAGGCGTTTTTAGAAGCGGCGCGGGGGCAGAGCCGGGCGAACTGGGATCCGGCGTTGACAGGAACGGCAGCGTCGAGCTGGATTCTGGCGGGGTATATCTCAGAGGACTGACCAGAGGACTTGATAGAGGACTGGTTGGAAGGGCTGACTGGAGGACTGGGGGCGTATTAGGCCAGTCCGTGCGTGGGCTCGCTTGTGACCAGTGGGGGCCAGTGAATGACTTCGTGAATGACCAGCCTGATTGGGCTGGTTTTTTGTGCGCAGGGAGATGGTGATGACGAGGGATCGGCGGCTGCGAGGCACCGAAATGCTGCTCAGCACCGGAATTGTGTCAATCTGGAGGAGGCTGAGGTGGACGATGAGATTCGGGGGGGCTAGAGTCGGGGCCCTGCTTTTCGGCGAGTTGCTGATCAGAGGGTTAACCGTGCGAACCACATCCGGGTTGTCTCTGGCCGAGATGGCGATTCTTTGAGCAGCCTTTCTTCGAGTGAGAGAGGGGATTCAGGGCGGAGGTGTGGGAGGTGGAGATATTATGGCTGCTAGAGAAGTGACAGAAGTGTTCAAGCTGATGGCACCGGGGGGACAGGCGACGCCTGCGCCGCCTTTGGGTCCTGTGCTTGGTGCCAAGGGTGTGAATCCGGGGCAGTTTATTCAACAGTTCAACGCGGCGACAGGTGCGCTCAACGGCAAGGTCGTTGGGTGTGTTGTTACAGTGTACAACGATCGCTCGTTTGAGTTTGAGATCAAGTCATCGCCTGCGAGTGTGTTGATTATGGAGGCGGCCGGGATCGAAAAAGGATCCGGCGAGCCCAATTCGAAGAAGGTCGGCAAGATCACCTTCGAGCAGTGTAGGAAGATCGCTGAGGAAAAAGGCGAAGATCTCAACTCGAACGATATTGAAGCAGGCGCACGGATCATCGCGGGCACAGCCCGTTCGATGGGCGTTGTGGTGGAGGGCTAAGCGATGGCAAAAAGCAAGCGTGCAAAGGAAAATGCAAAGCTCGCGCCTTCGACTCCGCTCGAAGCAGGCGCAGCGTTTGCAGCATTGAAGAAGTTTGTTCCGACCAAGTTTGACCAGGCGGTCGAGGTGTGCATGCACCTTGGGGTTGATGTCAAGCATGCGGATCAGATGGTGCGTGGTTCGGTCTCGTTGCCGAAGGGCATCGGCAAGGCCAAGCGGGTCATCGCGTTCTGTGCGTCGGATCAGGTGAAGGATTGTCTCGCTGCCGGGGCGGTTGAAGCCGGCGGCGAAGAGTTGATGCAGAAGGTCAACGGCGGGTGGTTCGACTTTGATGTCGCGATCGCGTCGCCTGACATGATGCGGGTGATCGCCAAGCTTGGTCGGGTGCTTGGTCCCAAGGGATTGATGCCATCGCCTAAGAACGGGACGGTGACGCCGAAGGTTGCTCAGGCTGTGGGCGAGTTTGCGGCGGGTAAGGTTGAATATCGTGCGGACAAAGGTGGCAATGTTCATGCGGTGATCGGTCGGATGAGTTTCTCTGAGGCGGATCTGCTTGAGAACTATGGTCACTTTGTTGAGACGATCGAGAAGGCTCGCCCTGCTGCGGTCAAGGGCGAGTATGTCAAACGGATTACCATCAGCGGCACAATGACGCCTGGTGTACAAATCGCTGCTGCGGCAGCGGCTGAATAAGAAAGGGTCATCGAATGAGTAAGCCTGTAAAGGAAATGATGATCCGTGAGTACCAGGAGATGCTTGGCGATCATGAAGACGCCTTGGTCATTGGTATGCGTGGGGTCGCGGCGGTGGATAACAACGCGATTCGTTCGGGATTGGCCAAGAAGGAAATCAAGGTGACTGTTGTTCGCAACAAGCTCTTTGGTAAAGCCTTTGGTGAGACTGGTCTGGCGCCGCTTTCGGAAGTGCTGGTCGGGGCCAATGCTCTGGCGTATGGCGCCGAGTCGGTGGTCGAGGTTGCTCGCGAGATCGTTGAGATTGTCAAGAAGTTCCCTGATGTTGAGCTCAAGGGCGCGGTGCTCGGCGGCGTGCTCTTTGAGGGCGAGGCCGGGGTCAAGGCGTTGAGCAAGTATCCAACCCGCGACGAGGCGATTGCCCAGGATGTGGCGTTGATTCTTGGTCCTGGTGCCAAGTTGGTCGCGTCGGTCAAGGGGCCGGGCGCGAATCTTGCTGGGATTCTCAAGGCGATTGAGGAGAAGCTTGAAAAGGGCGAGGCGATCGCCAAGGTTTGAAAAGGTTTATAGCCGTCGGGGCGGATCTGTCAGAAGGATTCGTCTGGGCGGTTGACGAGACATCCGTATTCATCTGACTGGCCCTTTTGAGCGTGTGGTTTGATCGGCAAGATCGAAGGCAGGCGGGTTAAAGAGTCGAGCGTTCGGCCCCTCTTGGATGAGCGAATAGGCACAATGCAGGTGTGTTCCGGCAAGTGCATAGAGTATGAAGGAGTTGGGCGATGTCCGACGAAGCAAAGACATTTGACGCGAAGATCAGCAAACTCGGCGACGAGCTTTCGGGCTTGACCCTCAAGGAGGCTGTGGATCTTGGTGATTACATGAAGGAAACCTACGGCATCGAGGCTGCTGCGGGCGGCGCTGTGATGATGGCTGCGGGCGGTGGTGATGAAGGGGGCGCGGCTGCGGAGCAGACGGCGTTTGATGTCATCATCAAGAGCCCCGGCGGCAACAAGATTCAGGTCATCAAGGCGATCCGTGAGATCACCGGTTTGGGCTTGAAGGAAGCCAAGGCGTTGGCTGAGGAAGCCGGCGGCAAGGTCAAGGAAGGCGCGAGCAAGGATGAGGCCGAGGAAATCAAGTCCAAGCTCGAAGAGGTTGGCGCTGAGGTGGAACTGGCCTGATTGTTGTGATCGGTGCGGATCACAGCTTGCTGTGGTTTGGCCTCATAGGAAAGATGATTGCACCGTGGAAACACGGTGCAATCGATTGGCCTGGGGTGAGTGCGGTGCTTGCTCTGGGAGGATGAAGTCGAGCGTAAATGTCCGTTCGTACAGATGTGTCGGGACTCCGGGGTACTGTTCGGGCGGTGGTGAGCGGTCTATACTAGGATAATGTTTGGGCGAAAGTGTGGTCTTTGGAGATCAATGGGGCAAAGACGAGTTCCATATGATCGTGTTTGAATCTCCCCGGCGGATGGAGCAAATCCGATGCCGGGTAGCCTTGTTGCGCGTTGGGGGCTAGGATATTGGGCCGGTTTTCTTTGTGAGGGCTGGTTTGGATCTGGTTTCGGTATGGCGGGCGACATACTCGATCGGCATGGGCACACACAACTCTCCCAAAAATTCACGAAGTAATCCAATCTACGCATATCTGCGCACGAGCAGATGCACTTGATGAGTGTTGTAGGTTGAGATTCAGAACCATCACGAGGTGCTTGGATGGCAGCGACCAAAGTGCGCCAAATGGAGCGTGTACGAAATGTGCGGAGTTTCGCAAAGCGAGGCGACGCAACGAAAGTTCCCGATCTTTGGCAGGTTCAGGAGGTCGCCTACGAGCGATTCCTGCAGACGCAGAAGAACCCCGATGAGCGTGATCCCGAGTTTGGGCTCGAATCGCTTTTGCGGGAAATTTTTCCGATTGAATCGTATGACGAGACGATGTCGCTTGAGTATGTGAGTTATTCACTCGAGCAGCCTCGGTATACTTCGGACGAGTGCCGCGAGCTTCGATTGACTTATGGTCATCCGTTCCGGTTGCGTCTTCGACTCAAGCGCGAGACCCATGGCGATCTGCCCGAAGAGGATATTTACCTCGGCGAGTTTCCCGTGCTCATGGGCGGGGGCGAGTACATCGTCAATGGTGCCGAGCGTGTGATTGTTTCGCAGTTGCATCGCTCGCCGGGCGTTGATTTCTCGATTGTGTCGTCTGAGGGTGACCGCCCGCTGCACAGCGCGCGGATTATCCCCGAGCGCGGGTCGTGGATCGAGCTTGAAGTCACCAAGAAGGATGTCTTGGCGATGCGGATCGACCAGTCCACCAAGCTCACTGCGGTGACCTTCTTGCGGTGCTTGGATGAGTCGGTGGCGAGCACCGATGCGATCATCGGGTTGTTCTATGAGGTTTCCGAGATCAAGGCCAAGGATGTGCATCCCGAGGACTGGGCAGCAGCGTCGATTATCGACACCGAGACGGGCGAGGAGCTTGTCCATGTCGGGTGCCAGATCGGCGAAGAGGGTGCTGAAGCGATCAAGGCATCGGGGCTCAAGACGATCCGCGTGGTGCAGAACCCGTCGGATTCGCTGATTCTCAATACGATCGCGGAAGAGAAGCTCGAGCAGTTTGATGATGTGCCCAATGTCGAGAGTGATTACGATCGCGCGATGTTGAAGGTGTATTCGAGGCTTCGCCCGGGGAACCCGCCTCAGGTTGAGAAGGCCAAGCAGTTGTTCCACGAGAAGTTCTTTGATGAGAACCGGTATCGTCTGGGCAAGGTCGGTCGTTTCCGTATCAATCGCAAGTTTGATATGGACATTGCGCCGGATCAGTTGTTCTTGCTGGGGCTGGACTTCTTGAAGGTTGTGCAGTACATGCTCGATCTGCGGAGCAATCGGCTTGATCCCGAGACGCAGCGTCCTGTGGCGTATGTCGATGATATTGACCACCTGGGCAATCGTCGTTTGCGTACGCTCGATGAGCTGGCGGTTGAAGAGGTTCGCAAGGGCTTGCTCAAGCTGCGAAGGACTGTGCAAGAGCGCATGAGCGTGAAGGACCCCGAAGAGGTCGCCAAGATCGCGGATCTGGTGAACTCGAAGTCGATTTCTTCAGCGATTGATTTCTTCTTCGGGCGATCCGAACTCTCGCAGGTGGTCGACCAGACCAACCCGCTCTCGACGCTTGTGCACGAGCGCAGGCTCTCGGCGCTTGGACCTGGCGGGCTCAACCGCAAGCGGGCGGGGTTCGAGGTTCGAGATGTGCATACTTCTCACTACGGGCGTGTGTGTCCGATTGAGACGCCCGAAGGGACGAACATTGGTTTGATTTGTTCGCTTGGGATTTATGCGACGATTGATGAATACGGGTTCTTGCGCACGCCTTATCGGGTGGTCAAGGACGGCGAGGTGACCAAGAAGGTGGTGAACCTGCGAGCCGATGAAGAGATTCGTTCGGTGCTTGCGCCTGCTGATGTGCTCGACGAGCAGGGGCAGTTCAAGCCCGGGCTTGTGCTTGCTCGCAGCGATGGCGAGATCGCGGAAGTCAAGGCCAGCGAGGTCAACTATGTCGATGTGTCGCCCAAGCAGCTTGTGGGGATCTCGGCGTCGCTGATTCCGTTCCTCGAGCATGACGATGCCAACCGTGCGTTGATGGGTTCGAACATGCAGCGCCAGGCGGTGCCTTTGATTAAGGTCGATCCGCCTTGTATCGCCACGGGTATGGAAAAAGAGGTCGGGAAGTATTCCGGCATGCTGATCCGCGCCAAGCGGGCTGGCACCGTCACCTATGTCGATGCGATGCGGATTATTATTGATAACGCTGACGAGTATGTGTTCCGTAAGTTTGTCGGGCTCAACGAACGCACCTGCCAGAACCAGAAGCCGATCGTCAAGAAGGGGCAGAAGGTCAAGGCTGGTCAGGTCATTGCTGACGGTGCTTCGACACTCAACGGCGAGCTTGCAATCGGACGCAACGCGATGGTCGCGTTCAACACCTTCGATGGGTACAACTTCGAAGACGCGATCGTGATCTCGGAGCGCCTGGTCAAGGATGATGCGTTTACCAGTATTCATATTGATGCGTACGATGTCGAGGTTCGCGAGACCAAGCTCGGACGCGAAGAGTTCACCCGCGATATCCCCAATGTTTCTGAGCGGATGCTTCGGAATCTTGATGAGAGTGGCGTGATCCGTGTTGGTGCCCGGGTTGGGCCTGGCGATATTCTTGTCGGGAAGGTTTCGCCCAAGAGCAAGACCGAGCTGACTCCTGAAGAGAAGCTGCTCCATGCGATCTTTGGTCGCGCCGGCGAGGATGTGAAGAACGATTCGCTCGAGGTCAGCGCTGGAACCAACGGGATTGTGATCAATACCCGCAAGTTCTCGCGTCGGGTTCATATGAACGAGGCGCAGAAGAAGGCGCTCAAGGCCGACATCGCTGCCTATGAAGCCGAGCAAGATGCGCAGGCGATCAAGCTCTTCAAGGAGATGACCGAGGCGATCAACGAGGCGGTGGGCACCGTGATGGTGGACCCGATGACGCGTCAGAAGGTCGGTGCTTCGGATATTCCCGAGGTCATCGTCGAGCAGATCAAGACTTTCAATGTGAAGTGGATCAAGGGCTCGAAGGATACCAAGGAGGCTGCCGAGACGATTTATCGTCAGTATTGGCCTCGTATTGAAGCCGTCGAGGCCGAGAAGCAGCGTAAGGTTGCGCATATGAAGCGAGGCGACGAGCTGCCCAATGGCGTGCTCGAGATGGTCAAGGTCTATATTGCCACCAAGCGGACATTGTCTGCTGGTGACAAGATGGCGGGTCGTCACGGGAACAAGGGTGTGATCGCCCGGATCGTTCCTGAAGAGGACATGCCGTTTATGGATGACGGGACACCTGTTGAGGTGTTGTTGAATCCCCTGGGCGTGCCATCGCGGATGAATGTGGGTCAGATTCTTGAGACGCACCTTGGTTGGGCAGCTCAGGTGCTCGGGTTCCAGGCGGTGACGCCGGTGTTCGATGGTGCCAAGGAAGAAGAGATTCACGCTGCGGTTCGTGAAGCCAATGAGCATGTGCGGAATCGGTGGGCTGAGTGTGAAGAGAAGGGCACCTGGCCTCATCCTCGCGAGTTGCTTGCCGAGATGCCTGCTGGTGGTAAGGTCCAGTTGTATGACGGGCGCACGGGCGAGCCGTTCAATCAGCGGACGACTGTTGGGTTTATGTACCTGCTCAAGCTGCATCACTTGGTTGATGACAAGATTCATGCTCGTGCGACTGGGCCGTATTCGCTTATTACCCAGCAGCCGCTCGGTGGTAAGGCACGGACGGGTGGTCAGCGATTCGGCGAGATGGAGGTCTGGGCGCTTGAGGCGTACGGGGCTGCGTATGTCTTGCAGGAGTTGTTGACGGTGAAATCGGACGATGTCGAAGGGCGTACGAAGATTTACGAGTCGATGGTCAAGGGCACGAACAAGCTCGAAGCGGGTATGCCCGTGGCGTTTGATGTGCTTTGTAACGAGCTCAAGGGCTTGGGTATGAACCTGACACTTGAGAAGAAGCAGCTTGAAGGCGGGAGTCTGTTGTAAGACAGATTCGGCAGGTGCCGGGCATTGGCTGATGTCCCGGCTTGTTGCTTTCAAGTGTTGATTGAACGAAGAGATTCACTCCTTTGCAGGAGAAACGATAATGGCTGAGAATGTATACGACCGCGTGAATGACTACTCATCTGTCAAGATTACCCTGGCGTCACCCAATGACATCCGGGCATGGTCGTATGGCGAGGTGAAGAAGCCTGAGACGATTAACTATCGTACTTATCGTCCTGAGAAGGACGGGCTCTTCTGTGAGCGGATCTTTGGTCCTGAGCGCGATTACGAGTGCTCGTGTGGTAAGTATCGCGGGACGAAATACAAAGGGTACATCTGTGATCGGTGTGGCGTGAAAGTGACGCATTCGCGCGTTCGACGCAAGCGGATGGGGCATATCAATCTGGCAGCCCCCTCGGTGCATATCTGGTTCTTCAAATCGCTCCCATCGCGCCTTGGCACGCTCTTGGCGATGAAGACTTCTGATCTTGAGAAGATCGTGTACTATCAGGATTATGTCGTCACCAAGCCCGGCGATACCGAGCTGACCTACAAGCAGGTGCTCACCGAAGACGAGCATCGGACGGCTTTGGATCAGTACGGCAACGAGTTTACCGCGTTGATGGGGGCCGATGCGGTTCGCGAGTTGATCGATCAGCTCGATCTCGATGCGGTGGCAGCCGAGATTCGTGAGGGGTTGGCCGCGACGCGATCGAAGCAGAAGACCAAGGATTTGGCCAAGCGGCTCAAGCTTATCGAACAGGTTCGTGGCTCGGAGAATGATCCGGCGTGGCTGGTGATGGATGTGATCCCGGTGATCCCGCCTGATCTTCGCCCGTTGGTGCTGCTCGAGTCGGGCAACTTTGCGACGAGCGATTTGAATGATCTCTATCGCCGAATCATCAATCGCAACAACCGGCTCAAGAAACTGATGGATTTGAATGCGCCTGAAGTGATTATTCGCAACGAGAAGCGGATGCTTCAGCAGGCGGTCGATGCGCTGTTTGATAACAACCGTTGCCGTCGTCCGGTGCTTGGTTCATCGTCGCGGGCGCTCAAGTCGCTCACCGACATGATCAAGGGCAAGCAGGGTCGATTCCGCGAGAACCTGCTCGGTAAGCGGGTGGATTATTCGGGTCGTTCGGTGATCGTGGTTGGTCCTGAGCTCAAGTTGAACCAGTGTGGTCTTCCTAAGAAGATCGCCTTGGAGCTGTTCCAGCCTTTCATTATCCGCAAGCTCAAAGAGCACGGGTTGGCCGACACGATCAAGAGCGCCAAGCGGATGCTCGAACGCCGGGATTCGGAGGTCTGGGACATCCTCGAAGAGGTGATCTACCAGCATCCCGTGATGCTCAACCGTGCTCCGACGCTTCACCGGATGGGTATCCAGGCCTTTGAGCCTGTGCTTGTTGAAGGCAACGCGATCAAGCTGCACCCATTGGTCTGTGGCGGGTTCAACGCCGACTTCGATGGCGACCAGATGGCGGTTCACCTGCCATTGTCGATCGAGGCCCAGGCCGAGGCCCATGTGCTGATGTTGTCAACGAACAATGTCTTCTCGCCTGCCAACGGCACGCCTGTGATCAACGCATCGCAGGACATCGTGATGGGGATCTACTTCATTACGACGACGCTCAATGTGATCGACGAGACCGCCGAGAAGGATATTCCGCGGTTCAAGGACACGCACGAGGCGATTTTGGCCTATGACGCCAAGAAGATCGGTATCCATGACATGATCTCGGTGCGTCTCTCGGGTGTGGACAAGGTGGTCACCGCCGAGCGCGGACCGATCGAAGCGATGCCCGAGCATGGGCGTCTGGTAACGACGGTCGGGCGGGTCTTGTTCCATGATATTCTTGGCGAGGGGATGCCGTTTTATAACTGCGCTATCGGCAAGAAGGGGTGTGCTCGTGTGATCGAGGATACTTACGAATATTGCGGGCGCGGGGCAACGATCAATCTGCTCGATGATATCAAGAACCTCGGATTCAAGAATGCGACGCTTGCGGGTTTGTCGTTTGGTGTGACGGATTTGCGTATTCCTGAAGAGAAGGCCGAGCTGCTCGCAGGTGCTCAGAAGAAGGTCAACCGTGTCGAGAAGAACTTCGATCGCGGGATCATTACCGAACGCGAGCGCTATAACCAGCTGCTTGATATCTGGTCGCACTGTCGCGAGGAACTCACCGGCGTGTTGATCGAGACGCTCAAGCATGATCGGCGTCATCCCGATGGTTCCTATGCGAACATCGCTGAGAAGGAGGGCAAGAAGTTCCTCAACCCGGTGTACCTGATGAGTGACTCGGGTGCTCGTGGTAATGTTTCGCAGATGCAGCAGCTTGCGGGGATGCGTGGATTGATGGCCAAGCCTTCGGGTGAGATTATCGAAACGCCGATTCGTGCCAACTTCCGCGAGGGTTTGCACATTCTTGAATACTTCTCATCAACCCACGGTGCTCGTAAGGGGCTGGCCGACACCGCACTCAAGACGGCGGACTCGGGCTACCTCACGCGTAAGCTCTGCGATGTTGCCCAGTCGGTGATCGTCAGCGAGCATGATTGCGGTTCGCGCCGAGGGATTATGAAACGGGCCATCTATAAGGGTGAGCAGATTGATGTGCCTTTGAGCGAGCAGCTCTTTGGTCGCGTCGCGGTCAACGCGGTGCTCGATCCGGTCACTGGCGAGAAGGTCATTGATGCCAATGAGATGATTTCGGAAGAGGCTGCCAAGCGGGTCGAAGAGATCGGGATTGATGCGGTCTTGGTCCGTTCGCCTTTGACTTCAGAATCGGCGACCGGGTGCTCGGCGCTCGACTACGGCATGGATATGTCCACCGGCACCCTCGTCGAAGAGGGCATGGCGGTGGGAATTATCGGGGCCCAGTCGATCGGTGAGCCCGGCACGCAGCTGACGATGCGGACCTTCCACTCGGGTGGTATTGGTACTCGCGCAGTGGTCGATACCGAATATCGCGCGCTCAACAACGGCACCATCGAGCTCCGCGATTGCAACAATGTTGCAGTCAAGGATGAGGACGGCAACGAGTGCAGCGTTTCGCTCAAACGCAACGGCGAGCTGGCAATCCTCGACGAGGACGGCAAAGAGCTCGAAAAGACCAAGATTCCTTATGGCGGTTTCATCTATGTCAAATCTGGCGATACGGCCAAGCGTGGCTCGGTGCTCGTCAAGTGGGACCCTCACCGGACGCCGATTCTTGCTGAGAAGTCCGGGCGTGTCGAGTTTGTTGATATCGAGATCGGCGAGACGGTTCGTGAAGAGGATGCTGGGCGTGGTCAGAAGGCGCTTGTGGTTATCGAGCACAAGGGTGATTTGCATCCACAGATGAATATTGTTGATGATGATGGCAATATCCTCGATTTCCATTACCTGCCTGCCAAGGCGCGTCTGGAGGTGACCGATGGTCAGATGATCGAGGCGGGGCACATGGTTGCTCGTCAGCCTCGGGCGGCTTCAGGTTCGGCGGACATCGTTGGTGGTCTGCCTCGCGTGACCGAGATCTTCGAGGCTCGCAAGCCCAAGGATCCGTCATTCATGGCCGAGATTTCGGGCATCGTCGAGATCCACTCCGACAAGCGCAAAGGCAAGATGACGATCAAGATCGTTTCCGATTCGGGGATCGAGAAGGATCACCATGTGCCCAATGACAAGGCGTTGTTGGTGCACGCGGGCGACTTTGTCCAAGCCGGTGATGCATTGACCGAGGGCCCTTTGGTGCCTCACGATATTCTGCGGATCAAGGGCGAAGAGGCGCTGTGGCAGTACATGCTCGACGAGGTGCAGAATGTGTACCGTGCGCAGGGTGTGACGGTCAACGACAAGCATATCGAGATGATCTTGTCGCAGATGCTTCGCAAGGTGCGTGTCGAGAATCCGGGCGATACAGATTTGCTCCCACACGATATTCTCGATAAGTTCAACTTCCGTCAGACCAATATCAAGATCGCGGACAAGGTGCGTGTGACGGATGCGGGCTCGACGACTTTGCGTGTCAATGATCTGGTGAGCAAGGATGTGGTCAAGGAGGCCAACGCCAAGGCCGAGGCTGAGGGCGGAGAGATCGCCAAGACCAAGCGGGCACGCCCGGCATCTGGTCGAACGATGCTCTTGGGGATCACCAAGGCGGCGCTCTCGTCGGATTCGTTCTTGTCGGGTGCATCGTTCCAGGAATCGACCAAGGTGCTCACCGAAGCTTCGCTTCGTGGAGCGACCGACGATCTGGTGGGGCTCAAAGAGAATGTGCTTCTGGGGCACCTGATTCCTGCGGGGACTGGTTTCCGCAAGTATCAGGATATCCGTGTCAAGACGCTGGTTTCGCCTGAAGAGCTCGAAGACATGGGCTTCGACGATGACTTCTACGACGAGGCGGAGGGCGAAGCCGAAGCGATGATCCTCGAAGCCGAGATGGAGGTTGAAGCCCAGGCAGCCGAAGCTGCGGAGGATGCAGAGATTGCATCGCAGGCGGGGGATGAAATGATCGGCGTGGGAACTGACCCCGAAGGCGAGTCTGCTGATGGCACGCCGAAGGTCGAGATCCGCGATGTGATCGTCGGCGAGAGCACCGCTGAGACGACCGAAGGCTAATCGGTTCGATAACGAGTCACGCACAAGGGCATCCCGTTTGGGGTGCCCTTTTTGATGTGTAGATTGTGCAGGGGATGCAATTGAAACCGCATCGCGCCTACGCTGGGTCTATGCCTGATACCTCGATCTTTGAAGTCTTTGATACCCCCTCGAATACGCCGTTTGTGATTGAGCATGTGGCTGAGGAGTTTACGAGCGTGTGCCCGATCACCGGGCATCCCGACTTTGGCATCGTCACCCTGCGCTACGAGCCCAAGCCTGCCATGGTGGGCGGCAAGTGCATCGAGCTCAAGAGCTTGAAGTTGTATTATCATTCGTATCGGAATGAGGGGAGTTTCTTTGAAGCCGTGACCAATACGATCCGCGAGGATTTGGTCAAGGTGATTGATCCGGTGTGGCTTCAGATCGAGACGAACTGGAAGGGGCGAGGCGGGATCCGCTCGGTGATCCGCGCGGATTATGGCGATGTGCCCAATCATTTTCTCGGGCGGTGAGGTTGTGATGCAATGCGGGTGCCACGGCTTGACCGCGCAGCGGCAAGCCATGTCTTGGTGCTGCGGAAATCATAAAGGCACTGCTTGCCGAAGACGGCGAGTTGGGGAAGATCGTGGTTAGAAATCTCTTCGAGATTTTAACCACGGCACCAGCCGTTCCTTTACGGATAATCCTGCCTTGTTGGGCGGATGACGACATCGCAGACATGCACGCTTGCGGGTTGGGTGACGATGAAGCCGATGGATCTGGCGATGTCTTCGGGGGCGAGGACTGGGGCGAACTTGGCCATGACTTTGGCGAAGCCTTCGGGGTCGTAACCGGCCATCTCCTGGAACTCGCTCTTGACGATCGCGGGTTCGATCAGGCTCACGCGGATGCCCGATGGGCCCAGCTCGCGTCTTGCCGCCTCGGCCAATGAGTTGACAGCGAACTTGGTGCAGCCATACATTGATGAGAATGGGGAGATGTGTCTGCCGACGGTGGAGCCGAGGATGACGAGATCGGCGGGGTGGGTCTGCCAGTCTCGGTTGGCTTGGAGATCGAGGAGTTGGGTGCCTGCTTTGCGGATGAGCCGGGCGACGCCGAGGATGTTGGTTTTGAGCATGGACTCCCATTGGTCGGTGTCGGAGGTCATGACCGAGCCGTCGAGCCCGCGCCCGGCGTTGGCGACGATGAGGTCGGCAACGATGCCGAAGTGATCTTGGGAGGCGTTGAGCATCGCGTCGATGGTGGACTCGTCAGCAGCGTCGCCGGGGACGCAGACGGCGCGGGGGCGTATCCCTTGATCGGTTTCGACAGTGCCGAACTGATCGGTGATGCGCTGGGCGAGCTCGTCGATGCGCTCGGCCCTTCGGGCATTGAGGACGATCCGAGCACCTTTGGACGCCAGATCGAGGGCGAGGGCTTGCCCAATGCCTGCGCTGGCGCCGGTGATGATGGCGGCTCGGGTAGAAAGTGGTGAATGGGTGGACATTGTGGGCTCCTTGGGGGATGATTGAGTGTATGCGGGTGTGAATGCCGATAGGATAGGGCATGGATAGACGCACAGGAAATCATCGTTCGATACGCCCATTGGTTTGGCCTCTGGCCCGCCCGGCATTGTTGGCCTCGACGCTTTTGGTTTCGTCGATGCTTTTGATGCAGGCCAGCGGGTGCAAAGCGGTGCGTGAGCGCCGGGCCCAGCGGGCAGCCGAGCGCGAAGCGAAGAAGGCACAAGATCGTCAGCTGCCCAATGGTGATGCCGAGATCATCCAAGGCGAGTCGCACCAAGAATGGCTCGAGCGTCAGCGGATCGCCCAGGGGGTGGATTCGGGCAAAGCCGACACGCCTGCTGCGCAGGGTATGAATAGGCCCAAGCGGGGCACCGAGCGGATTGATGATTCGGGGATGAAGATCGTCGATGATCGTCCGTCGGCCCAACAATCAGCCCAACAGAATGATGCCCGCATATCGGATGACCCTGAGATCGAAATTGTCGAGCCGACCCAAGGGCGGGTGTTCGATCGGCGATCGAAAGAAGAGAAGAGTTATGCGCGTGCGGTGGAGCTGCACGCTTCTGGTGATCTGGTTTCGGCACTGCGTGAGCTCGAACGGGCGATCGCGTTCAACCCGCAGTTCACCCGGGCGTTCCTTCAAGCGGGCGATATCTATCTTGAGCTTGCCGAGTATGAGCTTGCCGAGCGGCAGTTTGCATTGGCGGTTCGTTCCGAGCCTCGGAGTTTCATCGCCCAGTATCGGCACGGACAGGTGCTCCATCGGCTTGGTCGGCTTGAAGAGGCCAACCGGGCCTACCTGCGGGCGTTGTCGATTCGTCCGAGCGATTTCGATGCGAACCTTGGGATTTCGACAGTGCTCCTGGAGATGGGGCGTGCCGAGCAGGCGTTGCCTTATGGCCAGCGTGCGGTCAAGTCCGAGCCGCCCAGCGGGCGGGCGCGGATGCACCTTGGCAATGTGTACGCTGCGATTGATCGGCACGAAGAGGCGATCATCGAGTATCAACAGGCTGCGGAGATGATGGATGTGCCCACCGCGGGGTTGCTGCTCAATATGGCGGATTCACTCAATATACTCGGGCGCTATGCCGAGATGGTGGGGGCGCTCGATCAGCTGGTTCGGATCGAGCCCAACGCGATCGGCTACGAGCGATTGGGCTCGGGGCTATTCCGGCTCAAACGATACGAAGAGAGCCTCGAAGCATTCGAGAAATCGACCGAGCTCGACCCGACGCACTACCCAGCGTTCAATGGCTTGGCGGTGTGCGAGCTCAATCAATACCTTTGGTCTTCAAAGACCGATGGCGGGGCGCGCCAGCGGGCGGTCGATGCGATGCGCAAATCATTGCGTATCGAAAGCAATCAGCCTCGGATCGTGGAGCTGCTGCGTCGGTATTCACAGGCGAGCAGCTCGGAGCGGTGAGTCTAGTTCTTTATCTCACAGTCAGCGCATGGGGCAAAGACTTTGTTCGGGATGAGGCCTGCTTGTTCAATCTGCTCTCTCGTTGGACGCATGGCCCACACATGGTGTGCGGATTTATTGTCGCTTTCGCCACCAACAATTACACCGAGCGAAAGCCATTCCTTGAGAGATTCATCATATACGAGTAGAGGGTATCCGGATGCGCCTCGCAATTTTGATGACAAGCTGTAGTAAGCAACCACTTTGTCGCCTCGAAAGAATTTTGCAGAGTCATTGTTGGCATTCTCCGGATGGACTACTTGGGCTCGGATAAACAGCCGGTCGTCATCACGGTAGTGGTGATTGAGATGGGCAGGGGGATTGCCGTTGCTTTGGTCAAGAAAGGAAGTAACTGAGATAGGGATATAGCAGGTCTTTCCGTAGAACCTTTCAATGTGCTCGGCAAATCTAATCGGAGTCGTATCTGTGAGTGGTTTATCGAGCAGAAGTATTTCCCATCCAAACTCGTCACCAAAATGACCGTCAGGTAGTTGGGATGCTTTGACAAAGGGGTCTTGGTCTTGAAGAACTTGACGGGCATGATAGAGTCCCCCATGATCTGGCAACAGGATATATCCTTCAAAGCATCCATTTGTCCATCGAGTTTGATGATCGGAGAGTAAAAGAAAGCGGGGCGACAAAATAGTCGCCCCGCTTGATGACTTGGTATAGTAATATGTCCCTTCTGGAGCGATTACTTGCTGATACTTGTCTTGCGGCCATTCGCCGTTGAGGAATGTTCGCCCCGGCATATCCTTGAATTTGTCATCAAGAGTGGTAAAGACATTCATGACGCGAACGATACCGATTGCATCACTCGGCTTTGGATGTTTTACACAGCCACTGATAACAGTGAGCAGCATACTCGCCAAGATAGAAATTTGTTTCTGAATCATTGAGCACATTTATGGCTGGAAATCTGGATTTGATAACTCCATTGCAATGGTGCGGTTTCCGAGCGATGTTTCAATGGTGACCAGATTGATGTCGCTTGCCCATTGAATGTGAACTTGGCCAACTGTAGGGTCTTCAAAATCGAGAGACTGAATGCCTGTCCACCATAGAGCACCAAGGACATCGCTGATTGTTCCAGTGTAGGTGATCTGTAAATCGCCACCGGGGAATACTTGGATAGTCGTTTCGGATACGAGGAAAGGGAGTTCGGCCGCTGGGGTATAGTTTTCAATGTTATCTACAGGTAAAACAAACCGCACGAATGCAGTGTTTTCTTCATCAGAGAATGCGAAGTCGAATGAGATTGAGGTAGGCGACTGTGGAGCACCATCAAGTGGGATGGGATTCTGAAGTAAACCTCCTGGGCTTGAGTTCGATCCGCCGCATTCGATTTCAGGTCCCTCTGTGACTTTGTGGAAATCGCCATCCTCATCCAAAAACCATTGGTCTCCAGTTTCTGGATCATCGTAGATGATAACTGGGCGACCATTAATTGTTGCCGAACATGCATTCGTGAGCCCGGGTGGCGGTGGGGCCGCTTCGGCCCAAGAGATTGTATCAAAACCAAGCTCAACAGGGCCGATTCTTATGACACCGCCGCTGATAGACCCTGCCCCTTGACAGCCCCAAATTGTTGTGGCGACAACAACGGCAATGATTGAAAAAGCAAGCGACGCGTTTCTTTTCAACATATCAGTTCTCCTTTAAAGGTGTGGAATCGAGTAGTTTTGCTCTTCGCAAATAGAACATACCCCCCCCCCCCGTGTGTCAATGCCAAATAGTGGAAGTTTGAAAAAAAAGCGACACAATTTTGTGCCGCTTTTGTAAACGAGATGTGCTATTGCTTTATGGGAAGATGCCTCGGACTTTGTAGACATCGCCGAGGTGGTCGAGTGCCGAGGCGAAGGCGGCTTCGCGGAGGGTGCACTTGAGCTCGTTGCGCCGGGCAAGGGTACGCTGGGAGGCGACGACCATATGGCGGTTGAGTTCGCGGTCGACCTGCTCGGCGGACCAGGTGACGGCGTTCTTGTTCTGGACCCACTCGAAGTAGGAGACCGTGACGCCGCCGGCGTTGGCGAGGATGGCAGGGATGACTTCGATGCCCTTTTCGACGAGTTTACGATCGCCTGATGGGTCGCACGGCGCGTTGGCCGCCTCGGCCATGACTTTGCAGTCGAGCCACTGAGCTTGTTTTTCTTTGATCATTTGTTCGAGTGCACCGGGGATGAAGACATCGACGGGTGTGCGATAGAATCCTTCTTCATCGATGACATCCACGCCTTCAAATCCGGCGATGCCTCCGGTTTTCATGTTGTGTGCGTAGAGGGCTTTGCAGTCGATGCCGTTGTCGTTTCGGATGGCGCCGGTGTGGTCCATGACGGCGACGATTTTGGCGCCCATATCTTGCAGGATTTGGCCTCCCCATCCGTTGACATTTCCGAACCCGAGCAGTGAGACTTTCATGCCTTCGAGGGCGATTCCGATACCCGGGAGCATCTCGGCGAGGGTGTCGGCGACACCTTGTCCGGTTGCTTTTTCGCGTCCTGCCGAGCCACCAAACTCAACGGGCTTGCCGGTGACGACGCGGAGTGCATCGTGGTGCTGGTGCGAGGAGGACATCATGTAGGTGTCTGCGAACCAGGCCATGATCTGTGCATTGGTGCCGACATCTGGCGCGGGGATATCGACATCTGGTCCGATCTGATCCATGATGGCGCTGCAGTAGCGGCGGGTGAGTCTTTGGATTTCGCCTTGGGAGAGATCGCGTGTATCGACATTGACGCCTCCTTTGCCGCCTCCGAATGGGATGCGGACGACTGCGCATTTCATGGTCATGAGGAATGCGAGGGATTTGACATCATCGAGGTGGACATTGGGGTGGAACCGGAATCCACCTTTGTATGGGCCACAGGCGTTGTTGTGTTGGATTCGGTAGCCTTTGAAGAGTCGATGGTGCCCGTCGTCCATTTTGACGGGGAAGTGGACCATGATCTCGTTTTTGGGTTGGGCGAGGATAATTCGGGTACGATGCTTGAGGTTGACCAGTTTCGCAGCGTCGAGCATGGTGCTGACGGTTTGGAGGTAGAGGTTATCGGGATCGTTTGGAAATCCGAGTTCGTCGGTGACTGCTCCACGGGGGAGTTCGGTCGCGGTTGCTGTTGCGGTCATGCGTGGCACCCAATCTCAATTTGCGCACGGTTCGTTCCGTGAGACATTCGCAGCACACGCCTCCCGTGTTTCACTCATTTGGGGGGGGGAGAGTGAGGGGGGAGTCATCCGGTCGCTGCAGAGGCCGAATGATTGGCTTTCCGATAAAGCCAACTGAGCGTCAATGGTACGCTTTGGCAGGGTCTAAGCCCAACAAGTCTATCGGTCGAAAGCAATTTCTGGAGACAATTTCCTGAACTGAGCCCTTTCGTTCCAAGCCGATGCCAAGAGATTTGAGAATCATCCTGATTCCTGTGCGGAATTGCTTTTCTGGCCTCGGAGAGCGCACTATCCTCCCTTCCCCGGGTTTCCGATCGGAATGCTGGGGGAAAGGCCGATCTTGCTTCCGGATGGTCCGGGTTGGCAAGGACACATGGACTCAAGCCGCACCGATATGGTGCAGTCTGGTTGGGGTTTTCGCCTGAGGTTTCCGCCTGAGGTTTTCACCTGATCGGATGCAGAGGCACACGCTCCCGGGTTGGCCGACCGGGTGCGGAAGCGTCACTGCGATACTCGCAAGAGTATGGAAGGACACAACTACTATGATCGATGAGAATCTGATCGCATCCTTGGATATCGCTGACGATGAAGCGTTGGCACTGCTCGGCGAAGCCTTCGGCGAGAGCGTAGACTCCGAGAACCGGATGGACACGATCCTTTCGGATCAGGCAACCGACCTTTCCCCGGGCAAGCTCATCAAGGGCACCGTCATCGGGTTTGCAGGCGACGATGTCGTTGTCGAAGTCGGGCTCAAGAGCGAGGGGCTCGTCCCGCGCGAAGAGTTCTCGGCGATGGCCGATCTCAAGATCGGCGATGAGGTTGATGTATTGCTCGAATCGCTCGAAGGCGACGACGGGCTCATCGAGCTCTCCAAACGCAAAGCCGACCGTCAGATCGCCTGGCAGCGCATCGTTGATACTACGAAAGAAGAGGATGTCGTTGAAGGTACGGTCATGCGCAAGATCAAGGGTGGTCTCTTGGTCGATATCGGCGTGCCGGTGTTCTTGCCTGCCTCGCAGGTCGATATCCGTCGCCCGCATAACCTCGATGAGTTCATCGGGCGCAAGGTTCGGGCCGAGATCCTCAAGATCGACACCGAACGGCGCAACATCGTCATCTCGCGGCGCAAGCTCGTCGAGCACGAGCGTTCGGCTGCCAAGCAGAACCTCATGGCCAACCTCACCGAAGGACAGGTCATCACCGGCACGGTCAAGAACATCGCCGACTTTGGCGCATTCGTTGACCTGGGCGGAATCGACGGGCTCTTGCATATCACCGATATGTCCTGGGGGCGCATCAATCACCCATCGGAGCTGCTCAAGATCGACGACAAGGTCGAGGTCAAGGTGCTCAATATTGATCGCGAGAAGGAAAAGGTTGCCCTTGGTCTCAAGCAGACCGAATCGTCGCCTTGGGAAGAGATCGAAGGCAAGTTCCCCGTCGGGGCACGCATCAAGGGCGAGGTGGTCAACATCATGTCCTATGGTGCCTTCATTCGGCTCGACGACGGGATCGAAGGGCTCGTGCACATCTCCGAGATGTCATGGACTCGTCGCGTGAATCACCCATCGGAAATTGTGACTGCGGGTGAAGAGATTGATGTTGTGGTGCTCGAGATCGACAAGAACAAGCAGGAAATCTCGCTTGGCATGAAGCAGATCGAGGTCAACCCGTGGGAACTCGTCTCCGAGAAATATCCCAATGGCACAATCGTCACCGGCACCATCCGCAACCTGGCCAACTACGGCGCATTTGTAGAGATCGAGCCGGGCATCGACGGGCTCTTGCATATCTCCGATATGTCATGGACCAAGAAAGTCACCCATCCAAACGAGCTCTACAAGAAGGGCGACGAGGTCGAGTGTGTTGTTCTTGATGTCGATCGTGACAAGCAGCGCATCTCGCTGGGCATCAAGCAGCTCTCGGAAGATCCATGGGTCGAAGCGATCCCAAGTGCATATCAGCCTGGTATGGTTGTCCGAGGCAAGGTCACCAAGATCACCAACTTCGGCGTCTTCGTCGAGCTTGAAGATGATCTCGAAGGGCTCTTGCACATCTCGGAACTCGCTGACCATAAGGTCGAGAACCCGCAGGATGTCGTCACTGTTGACGAAGAGGTCGATGTCAAGATTCTGAGAGTCGATATCGACGATCGCAAGATCGGACTCTCGCTCAAGCGGGCCCAGTGGGGCGATGCTTCGGGCAACGAGGGCGCCTCGGGCGAGGGCGGTTCGGGCAGTGGCGGCAGCTCAATGGGTGGGGGAATGAACATCCCATCCAAGGGCGGCATGGACGATCACGGAGCGATGGGTACCGACAAGATCGAGCTCTAATCGAATCTGGGCTGGGCCAAAGCTGCTCAGTCACAGCTCCAAAACCTCAAACACCCCGACCAACAAGTGGACGGGGTGTTTTTTTTGATAGAGTCCCAAGGGTGCGTACAGTTATCGGTCATGCTTACTCAAGACGCACAGCATGACATGGTCTGATAGATGGGGTCTGGGCGATGGGGTCGAAAGGATATGATTTGGGTGAGGCTCAGAGCAGGGCGACGAAGCTCAGCAGGGTAAGGACGGCGACGCGGCGACGAAGAGCGGTCATGAGAAAGATTTCTTGCATAGCAGCCATGGGAAACTCCTTTTTTCAGTTGTTGCCTAGGGAGTTGCAACTGGTGTGCCAGAACATGGCATGGGAGGGTTCGACAGGCCCTAGGATGCGTCAAAGTGGTTTACTATTCTTCTCGGACGCCCAGGTCTGTGCATCCGATGCAACATGATGCACGAAAACAACACCATGAGTCAACACAAATCACGCCGTACTTTCAATATTCCCCATGTGGGCCCTTGGTCCGAGAACACGAGGCGTGTGCTTGGGCGGATGTTCTTTGCTGGGGTGCTCGGGGTATACGGAGCCCATGCCTATGCCTATGCCCATACCCAGCCTGCGATGCCGATCGAGGAGAGCCTCGATGCCTATCAGCAAGTGGATCAATGGGTTCGGGGCTGGGAGGTGCCCGGCGGTGATGATGCTGCCCGTACAGGCGATAGAGACGGTCCAGACGGTCCAGATGATCGAGACGGAGCCGATGCGCAAGGCGTTTTGGCAGCAGCTGCGATTGTGACCCTTCGGGTCGATGGGCGGGTGCTGGGGCGGGGTTCGAGCGGATCGTTGGATCCGAGCCCGACGCTTATTTGGGAAGCGGCGCGTCGGGCGCTGCGCAGGGCCAATACCAAGCTCGGCGACGAGCGTGACGCTGCGTGGGACGAGCGGATTGCCGATCTGGCTTCGCGGGTGACGATCACCCTCGAGATTGCTGATGCGCTCGTGCCGATCTCTGCTTCGGAGCTCGAGCTGCCCGGGTTTGGGTATACCCCCGGGGTGCTTGGGGTCGCAGTTGGGCGTGGTGATCGGATCGAGGTGATGGGCCCCGAGTCCATGCTCGCCCGCAACACCGACATGACCCAGGGCGCGATGGCCTTGGCCAATGCGCTCGCAGGCGATGGCAGCGCGGTGCTCAAGACGCCGAGCGAGCTTGCCCAGAGCGGGTATGCTTTTTACCGATTCGAGCCCATCGTGCTCGGGCAGATCGGGCCCAAGATGGGCGCGTCGTTTCTGGATCGAGGCGGGCGGGTGATCGGACAATCGGAAATCAGCGTCCGCTCGATCCGCGCCTCTTCGTCGGCGATTGCAACGCACCTGATGGGTCGGCGATGGGCTGGGGTCGAGAGGTATGGGATGATGGGAACACTCGATCCGGTGACGGGCACGAGTGCTTCAGCCTTTGCTTCGCCTTTCGAGCAGGCAATCAGCGCCTATGCCCTTTTGCGCTTTGGTCACTTGGGCACCACCGAGACACATCGCCAGGCGATTCTCGCTGCCAAGGGCGTGCTTGGTGATCTGGGGGTGGTTGAGCCTGGCGAGGTTGCTGCGTGGGATGATCCGCTCGGGGCATGTATGGCGCTGATCGCCCTTTCGGAGATACAACTGATTGATATCCTCGGCGACGAGGCGCTCAATACGCTTCGGATTCGGTGCCTTGAGGTGCTCGATGAGGTTTATCGAGCGGGCAGCGGGTTTGCCTCCGAGGTGCCGGGTGGTTCGCATGGGTTGGTTGCCCATGCGTTGGTGCGGTCGGGCAAGCTCGATCCTCAGGATCGGGCAGGCACCGCCGAGTCTGCGATCGAACAGGTGTTTTCCGAGACTCCGATCGGCGGGCTCGTTGCGCAGATGCCGTTTTTGGGATGGGCTGCGATGGAACAGGGACAGGGCGATGCGCACCGTGAAGCCTTGGTGGCGATGCGCCAGCTCGTGTGGGAGCATCAGCTCAAGCGGGCGGATTTGGCGTGGATGGACCGGGATTTGGAAGGCGGGATCGTGTTTACCTCTTCGAGCACGCCTTTGCCAAGCTGGCTTTCGATGCGGGCGTTGGCGCTGATGGGCACGATGCTTGGCGACGAGGGTTTCACACCCGGGACGATCTCTTCGGGTGAGATTCCCGCGCAGGTTGGTCGGCAGGTCAGCGCGATCCGATTTATCCATCAGCTCTGTGCCCAGCGTGAGAACCTGCATATGTATGCGTCTGGTTCTAAGGCGCACTGGGGGGGGCGCATGGCGTTGTGGGATCAACGGATGCCTGTCGAGGTCAGCGCGATGGCGTTGTTGACACTGACTGAGACGACCCGATCGTTCGATGCGATTCTGGCGCGACCCTCGCCATAGATCGGCAATGTAAAATCCGTGTTTGTGGACGGTGAAGTGGGTTTTTTCGGGGTCTTTCTGGGTCGGAAACCGAGCCAAAATTTCGTGGTGCGCCTATGATTTTCTGTCCCGTTTGCGTGGGATATTGGGGCATCTTGTGCGCCCGATCCTGCCCCGGCGACCCACTGCGACTCCCTTGGAGAACACTCAATGTCAGATAATCTCCCGCCTGATGATTCGATTGAAGATGGCGCCGAATCATCGCCGGAACATGATCCAAAGAATGATCCGACAAGTTCGCACACCAAAGCGGCTGATCTCTCGATCGAGCGCGAGCTTGCCGATTCGTACCTCACCTATGCGATGAGCACGATCATGGATCGTGCGCTGCCCGATGTTCGCGATGGATTGAAGCCATCCCAGCGGCGCATCTTGGTCGCGATGAATGATCTCAACCTCCGCCCAAACAAGAAGCACCTCAAGTGTGCCAAAATCTGTGGCGACACCTCGGGCAACTATCACCCCCACGGCGAATCGGTGATCTATCCCACGATGGTCGGGATGGCGCAGAAGTGGAAGATGAACACGCCGGTGGTTGAGCCTCAGGGCAACTTTGGTTCGATTGATGGCGATCCGCCCGCTGCGATGCGATATACCGAAGCACGCATGACCCATGCCTCGGTCGATATGCTCGCTGATATCAAGTTCGGCACCGTCGATTTCCAGCCCAACTACGACGATCGGCTCTTGGAGCCCACGGTGCTGCCGGGCAAGTTTCCCTACCTGCTTATCAACGGCGGCATGGGCATCGCTGTCGGCATGGCGACGAGCTTGCCGCCTCATAATCCGACCGAGATTTTCGATGCGATCGTGCGCGTGGTCAATGACCCCGCGATCGAGCTGAGAGACCTGATGAAGGATGAGATCGACGAGGATGGCAATGTCATCCGGCGCGGCGTGCAAGGCCCAGACTTCCCGACCGCCGGGCGCATCTTGGGGCGCAAGGGTATTGTTGATGCCTACTCGACGGGTCGCGGGCGCGTCACCGTGCGGGGGACCCTGCATGTCGAAGACCGAGGCACCCAGGGACGCCAGCAGATTGTGATCGACGAGATTCCGTATTCACTCGTCCAGAACACCCTCGTCGAGAAGATCGTCGATGCGGTCAAGGATGATCGGATCAAGGATATCTCTGATGTCCGCAATGAATCAGGGCGCAACGCGCAGACGCGGATTGTGATCGAACTCAAGAAGGGCGCAGACCCGGCGGTGGTCGAGAATCAGTTGTATCAATGCACGCCGTTGCAGCAGACCTTCTCGATTATCAATATTGCTCTGGTCAACCGTCAGCCTCGCACGATGGGGCTCAAGCAGCTCATCGAGTGCTATGTCGATCACCGTGTCGAGGTCATCACGCGAAGGACGCAGTACCTCTTGCGCGAGGCCAAGAAGAAGGCCCATATTCTCGAGGGCATGATCTATGCCGTGATTGATATCGACGAGATTATTCAGCTTATCAAATCCTCGCAGACCCGCGAAGAGGCGATCGGTAAGCTGATGGATCGAAGGTACACCATCCCGGCGTCGCACCCGGCTGCAGCCCAAATCCCTGAGCGTCTGATGAAGGCGATGCGCGATTCGGACGCCGACGGCGGCATCCTGCTCACACGCATCCAGGCAGAAACCATCGGGTCGATGCGCCTGATCCAGCTCGTCGGGCTCGAAATCGAACGCCTGGTCAAAGAATACTCAGCCCTGATTCTCGAAATAGAAGGGTACGAAGAGATTCTGGGCAACCATCGCATGGTGCTCGATATCATCGTCGCCGATTGCGAAGAGATGAAACAGCGGTTCGGACGCGATCGGTTGACCTCGATCGAAGAGGCTGCGGGCGATATCGACATCGCGGCATTGATCCAAGAGCAAGAGATGGCCGTGACGATCTCGCATGCCGGGTATGTCAAGCGCGTGCCTCTCGAGACCTACCAGGCCCAAGCACGCGGCGGCAAGGGCATTCGCGCATCGGACTCCAAGGACGACGATTTCGTTGAGCACTTGTTTGCAGCTTCGACGCATGATGATCTGCTCTGCTTCACTGATACCGGTCGGGTGTTCAAGCTCAAGGTCTACGAACTCCCCGAGATGAGCCGAACGAGCAAGGGGCGCCCGATCATCAACTACATCGACCTCAAGCCCGGCGAACGGACCTGTGCATATCTTGCGATCAAGGATTTCGAATCAGGCTCGAACTACCTGACCTTCGTCTCACGCAACGGCATCGTCAAACGCACCGCGCTCAAGGCCTACGCCAATGTGAATCGGTCCGGACTGATCGCGGTTGGGCTCAAGGATGACGATCACTTGCTCGATGTTCGGCTGACCTCTGGGCATGATGATCTCATGCTCGTCACCAGCAGCGGCATGGCGATCCGATTCTCCGAACAAGATGTCCGCGAGATGGGTCGATCGGCAGCCGGGGTCAAGGGGATCGAGCTGCGCGAGAATGCGTCGGTCGTCGGGATCATGCGTGTGCCGATGGTGCAAGATGAGAGCGATCCCGAGGTCACACACACGACCCAGGAGATGCTCGATCGGAATCTGTGCCTGTTGACGATCACCGAAAACGGGTACGGCAAGCGCACGCCTGTGGATGAATACCGCGTGAATCCTGAAAATGGGCCCATGCGAAGCCAATCTCGAGGCGGCAAGGGACGCACCGATATCAAGTCCACCGAGCGAAATGGCCCATCGGTCGCAGCAATCGGCGTGTGCGATGGCGAGGATGTGGTCGTGATTTCCCGAAAAGGGCAGCTCGTTCGCATGGCAGCGGATTCGATTTCCAGCTATGGTCGAGGGACCCAAGGCGTGCGGGTCGTGAGGCTCAAAGATGGAGATGGGGTCATCTCGGCAGCAAGAATCGACGAAGCAGACGAATCAGAGTCCGAAGCAGCGTCTGGAAAAAAGTGAGAATGGATCATGGCGGTTGACTGGTCAGACAATATCGTGATTGCCAATCTTGCCGACGAGCCTGCGCTTTCCGATGAACTCTCGATGATCTGCGAGCGCATCGAGCAGGCTGGCGAGGGTGATCCGATCCCCCATGCGGTGCTCGAGTTTCATGAGGTGAGTTATGTCAACTCATCGAACATCGCCCAGCTTCTGCGTTTGCGCAAAAACCTTGAGGCGCACAATCGTCGGCTGATTCTCTGTGGCGTCAGCGATGAGGTGATGAGCGTGCTGATGATTACCGGGCTCAACAAGGTGTTCTCGTTCGCTGCCGATTTGCTTACCGCGATTGCGTCGATCCAGATCACCGAGCCCACCGAGCCCACCGAGCCCGACGCTGCCCAATAAGCACCAAGCGAGAGGATAGAGACGATGCCTCTGTTGGCCCTGCTGATTATTGTTGCGGTGGCGTTGTTGATCGTTCGGATCGGGGCGACAGCGCTGATGATGACGGGGCTTTCGCGTGATGTCGCCGAGTTCCAGGCAATCTCGTGTTTCTTTGGCGTTGGGTTCACCACCAACGAGGCCGAGATGATCGTCGGGCATCCTACCCGAAGGCGCATCGCCCAGCACCTGATTATCTCGGGCAACATCGGGCTCACCGGGGCGCTGGGCACTGCGATTATGACCTTTGTCACCGATGAGCCCGATTGGCTCGATCATCTGATCCCGGTCACGGGCTCGAACGCGTTCTTTTTCAAGCTCGGACTGATCCTTGTGTCCATCTTGTTCATTGGGGGCATCTTTCGGCTTGGGGTTGTCAAACGGGTTCTGGAGCTGATTATCAAAGCCTCGCTCGAACAGTTTCATCAGGTCCGGGCGATCGACTACGAGACGGTGCTGCGATCGAGCGATGGGTATGTGGTGATGCAGATCGAGATCGAGCCGGGGCATCCGTTGATCGGGCGCACGCTCGCCGGGGCGATGCTCGGATCCAAAGGGGTCTTGGTGCTGGGGATCAAACGCGCAGCGGGCGAGTATATCGGAGCACCCCATGCGACCACCGAGATTCTTGAGGGGGATTTGCTGACGGTGTACGGGCAGGAGGAGACGATTAAGAACTGTCTTTTGTGCGAATCGTTTTCATCGGGCGCAGGTGGGGATGATTAGGCAGCTGCCGACGAGGAGCTCAGCGCCCCGACCGATGCCAGGAACAGCGCGGTGATGTCATCGGGCTGATGCAACGAACCTGCCTGATTGTCGAGGTGCGATTCGAGGGTTTCGATGGCATCGGAGAGGGTTTCGATCCCCGAGCCGGTATTGGTCAGTTCGTTGATGTAGGTCAGTGTCGGGCGTTTGCGATCATCGCCGATGGCGTCTTTGTTGGGGAAGGCGACCTCGAATCCGTCGGAGTACATGATGAACACATCGCCGGGCTCGATGGTGATGGTGGTTTGTTCGAACTCGACATCGGGGAAGACCCCCAGGAGCGGGCCTTGGGATTCGAGCTCTTCGACCTCGCCGGTTTCTGAGCGGACCAGCAGCGAGGGCGGATGCCCAGCGCCGGCGACGGTGATCTCGTTGGTTTTCTTGTTATGGATCGCGTAGACCGCGGTGGCGAACCGGGCTTGGTCGCCTTGGTGTTCGGTCATGGTGTTGTTGAGTCTTCGCAGTGCTTCGTTGGGTTGGACGAATCGTGCCTCATCGCCCTTGCCTTCGATTTTGTGGAGTCCTTGCGTGATGACCATGGTCATCAGGGCTGCGGGCACGCCGTGTCCGACGGCATCGGCGAGGAAGAACCCGGTGTGATCCTCGTCGAGTTCGATGACATCGTAGATATCGCCCGAGACATAGGAAGCGGGTCGATAGACGACGCCGATGTCGAAGCCTTCGATGTCGGGCAGCGCGTTGGGCATGTATTCACGCTGGATCGAAGCGGCGCTGGCGAGTTCCTCGTGGAGCTTGTTGATCTCGGTGTGCACCGAGTTGATCGACATCTCGGTGATGCGGAGCTCGGCAGAGAGTTGTTGGATCGCAGGTTGGCGCTGGGCGAGGGTCCAGAGGATGATCGAGGCGTGGATCGGGTCGATGCTCACAGATTCGCACATGATCCCCTGGGCGCGAAGCGAGAGGGTGGCGTGGAGGTGGGATTGTCCGGTGAGCACCAGGGCAGGGGCAAGGTGCTCGGCGAGCAGGTCGGTGATGCGGTTGATGGTCTGGTCAGAGTCGTGTTCGCAAAGAATGATCAGGATCGGCGATTGGACAGCGGATCGCTTGGGCTGGATGCTCAAGAGCTGGTCGATACTGATGTGCTCGATCCCGATCCCGTGGGATTCGAGCTGCGATTCGATGATACGGATCAGGCTGTTGCGCTGCTCGTTTTCCGAAGTGCTTGTCGAGCAGGCAACGAGAATCGTTGGCCCGTTGCCCGGCGTTTTTCCTGCAATGCGTAGTCCCACCGGCAGCTCCTTGTTCGGGCGATAAGCCCAGATTCTGGGCGAGCAGCATCCCGGAACAATACGGGAGGTCAACTCGCGAGATACCCAAAGATCGCCGTATCGGGAGGCGATATTGACTCCGATGAGGGATCGAGCGTTTATGGTTGGTTATGGGCAGAAGATCAGCACAACCAGCCCATCAAATCCCTACAGCGGGCAGGGTCAAAGAGCTCCGGTAACTTGCTCGATGCCTCTTCAAGAGAAGTGCGAAGAGAAGGCTTCACCACAGAGCACACAGAGCACGCAGAGAAGAAAAAGACAGAGAAAAGAATAGGGAAGAGGCACAGGCGGGTGCTCTGCACTGACCCCTAGGGCAGTGCAGGGCTTGGATATTCCCTGTTTCGTGCTTTGCTTCGGGTCAAAGCACAGCACCGAGCATCATTCTCTCCACTCTTTCTCCGCTCTTTCTTCCCTCTGCGTGCTCTGTGTGCGCTGTGGTGAAGCCTTTTCCTTCCCGTCCGCACACGCTCCGCAGGTTCGCTTATTTGGTGATCGTTTCGAGGTACTCGGTATCGAGTTTGATCAGCTGACCCTCTTCGAGATCGAGGGTTTCGAGCATGCCCCCGGCGAGCTCGATGGCGTACTTGGCGTTGTAGCGCGAGGAGTACCGCGTCAATCGACGCTCGTAGGCGCTCTGGGATTCGTCGGCCTGCTTGGGCTCTTCGACGGGCATGTGGTGCATTGCAATGATCCGCCCGGTGCTATCGAGGAAGATGATGTCGATGTCGATGAAACAATCGCGCATCACGAAGTAGCGGATCTTGGCATCGGGGAACGAGAAGAGCATGCCCTTGTCAGGGTCGAGCTCGGTGCGTCCGCCGAGCCCACGCTCGCGGGTGGCGTCGTCAGCGACGATCTCAAGAAGGAAGGTCTTGCCCGAGATTTCGACAGGCATCATGCCATCGACCACCGCAGGGCGAGCGCACCCGCTGAGCGGGGTCAGCAAGGTCAGCAGAATCAGGGTGAGTCGCATCGAGCGTGGTCGGTTGGTTATGATCGAAGCCATGCGTCATCCTCGGGGGTGAAAGTGATATCATCTGTGGGGAGTGTATCGAGCGAGAACCGATCTTTGAACTCATGGATCGAGATTGGTGCTCTTGGGGGGATGATTTTGCACCAGCAGGCGAGGAGCCCAAGGATTTTTTCGGGTGATGTTCCGGATTGGGCGTAGGTGTCGATCCGGGTGTCGCCGTGGCGTTTGGCGAGTCGTCGCCCATCGGGGCCTCGGATCAGAGGCAGGTGGGTGTAGGTGGGTTCGTTGGCGATGCCCAATGCCCGGTAGAGCATCAACTGGCGTGCTGCCGAGTCGAGCAGGTCGTTGCCTCGGACGATCTGGGTGACTTGGGTGTCGCTGTCATCGACGACGACAGCGAGCTGATAGCTCGGGGCATTGCGCTTGGTCCAGACGACAAAGTCGCCCACCGTGGCATAGATATCATGGACCTGGGGGCCCATGTGGGTGTCGCGGAAGGAGGTTGGAGCTGGATTGGTGATAAATCGCCAGTTGGTTCCCGCATCGTCGAAAGCATTGGGGATGGATTCTGGGCGCAGGGCGGGGTCGAATCGGGTTTCGTGGTGTTCTGGGTCATCGGGGCGGGGTGTGTGCGGGGCCGAGGCTGCTTGTTCGATCTGGGAGCGGGTCAGGGCGCAGGGGTACACAAAGGAGCCTTTGGCCAGGGTCTCCATTGCCTGTTGATAGCGTTCGATGCGGTCAATTTGGGTCATTGGCCCCGAATCCCAGTCCAATCCGAGCCATTCGAGCGTGGCGATGGTCTGGTCGATGACCCCGGGCTTGACCCGTGGAGTGTCGAGATCTTCGATGCGTAAGGCGATGTGCCATCCAAGCTTACGGGCCAATGCCCAGTTGATGACAAAGGCGAAGGCGTTGCCCAGATGCAGGGCCCCGGTTGGGGAGGGCGCCAGGCGGGTGGTTTGGCGAAAAAGAGGTTGATTGGAAATCTTGGACTCATGCACAGGAGATTGTGGGTACACTGGATGCTCGGGGCAACCGTTGCCTGGGGAAATATGTATGCCTTTGGGTGAGAATCTTCATTGTCAATGCTCTCAGGAGGAGCCCATGACCGAGCAAGCACTTGTCAAGATGAACGAAGAACAAATCGCATCCTGTCTCGAATCCCATAGCGAATGGGTCGAGCTCAACAATCAGATTCAGCGGACCTTTGAGTTCGCCGACTTTGAAGCTTCGATGAAGTTCGTCAACGAGATCGCCAAGTATGCCCAAGCTGTCGAGCACCACCCTGATATGTTGATCCGGTATAACAAGGTGACGCTGAGCGTTTCGACCCACGATGCCAGCGGGATCACCTATAAAGATTTCGAGCTAGCGACCAAGGCTGACGCGTTGGTGTGAATGGGCTAAGGCCCGGCGGCGCCGTAGACGATATTGAATCCGCGATTGAGTTTCCTCAGGACGCTGATGAGCTGACGGTCGGTTGGAGCTGTTGGTGAATCGAAAAGCTCGAAGAGCTCGTCGGCGTGTCCTGCCTCGATGGCTTTGAGGAAGATCGCCAGGGCTTGGAGCTGGCCGGTTCCCGACCACCGATGGTTTTCGTCGAGTGGCTCGATGGGCAGCGATTGGTGGGCGCGGACGATGCCGGCTTCGAGATCACCCATATAGGCGTAGATGCGCTCGATGGTTGATGTTGGGTCGGTCTCGGAGATGCCGAGCTGAATCCAAGGCGAGATGTCCATCGTGTAGTGAAGCAGCGGCTCGGTCTTTGGATTGGCGTAGTTAAAAGTTCCGTCGTTGTACCCATTGGTGACGAGGTTGCCAGCTTTGTCGTAGACCCCTTCTCGTCCATCCTCGTGGATGTAGACTTTGTTGTCGGTTTCGCCTCGCATCTGGTGGATGGCGGATTCGTTGGTATGGGCGAGGATGGTGTAGATGATCTGCTGATGGATTAGCGGGATTTCTTGGTCGTGGAGCTTGCGGATCATGGGCAGGAGATCGAGGTCTTTGGTCGCGGCTTCTGAAAAGGACTGGCGGAGATAGGTTGCTTGGTCTTCGTCGGAGTCGCTGTGGTCGTAGGTGGGGGTGGGGGTAGGGGTGTCGGGTTCTTTGGGATCGTTTGTAGCTGGTGGGTCTGCCGGGGTATCGGTTGGTGTGTCGGCTTGGTCTGCGGCTTGGTCTGCGGGTTGGGCTTGGGTTGGCTGGGTCCGAAGCGATTCGCTCGGGGCGTCAGCGCGATCGCACCCGATGAGCATCAGCGCGGAAAGGGCGATGGGCAACAAAGCAATGAGCAGGCAGCGTAATGGGGAGGTGTTCATGCCCAATGATATCAGCCCGAATTGACTTAGCGCAGCTCGACCGACCAGTAGGCTTCATCAAGGAAGGCCTTCCAGGAGGCGTATTTCTCGCTCTTGAGCTTGATCGAGATCAGCGGATTGCGCTTGGGCTGGATCGGTTTGCGGATGAGTTTCATGTTGGCCTGCGTCGGGGTTCGCCCGCCTTTGCGCGAGTTGCACCGCACGCATGCGCACACGAGGTTCTGCCAGGTGTCTGGGCCGTTCTGGGTGCGTGGGATGACATGGTCGATGGAGAGTTCGGAGGTCGTGAATCGGCAGCCGCAGTATTGGCACTGGTTGTGATCGCGGGCGAAGAGGTTGCGCCGGTTGAGCTTGACGCGTTGTTGGGGGAGCTTGTCGTATCCTGTGAGCCGAATGATGCGGGGGACTGCGATATCGAACCGGACGGTGCGGACCCAGTCATGGTCGTCGGGCTCGAACTCTTTTTGAAGCTCGGAGAGCTCGGCCCAGGTGATGAGGTCGTAGTTGGCGAATGATCCATCGTCGGCATGGATGACCTCGGCCGCTTCACGGGCCAAGAGGATGAAGGCTCGTTTGGCGGAGATGACGCGCGAGGCGAGGTAGTTGCGGTTGAGGACCAAAACCTTCGCGGAGAGCCCGTCGCTGATGGTGTGATTGAGGTGATCGAGTGCACCGGCGCCAGCGAGGGGGCCGGTGCCTGGTCTGTGCTCGTCTTGTTGTGTGCTCGATTGGGCACCGACCGCGTTGCCAGCTTTGTTTCGTTTGCTCGCTCGCTTGGATCGAGATGCCTTGGATTTACGGGCCATGTACCTATATCTACCAGATTCGAGGGAGTTCTACAACCCCATACGCCCGGTATTGCGTGAAGGATCGGCCAAGATCGGACTTTGCGGGTTGGAACCCTGTATTGTGTCCGATAGGGACTTCCGATAGCCAAGGGGAGATGAAGTTCAATGCCGAAAGTGTCGGATGCCGGTGGTCATGCAGGTGACTTTGTGCTTGTCGCACAGGGCAAAGGTCTCGTCATCGCGCTTTGAGCCCCCGGGATGGACGATCATCGAGACGCCCGCGTCGATGAGCATCTGTGGGCCGTCGGGGAAGGGGAAGAAGGCGTCGGAGAGGGCGATCGAGCCCTTGCTCAGCTCGCCCGCTTTGCGCACCGCGCCCAGGCATGACGCGACGCGATCCATCTGACCTGCGCCGGCGCCGAAGAGTCTGGCTGAGCCGGAATCTGAATCAGGATCAATCCCGCCGAGCAGGACAGCGTTGGACGAGAGCGCCCGGCAGATAGTTTCGAGCATCGCTGCGGCACCGAGCTGGTCATCGCTCGGCGATGGGCCCGCAGCGTGGGTCCACTCGGCGGGGTTGGGGATGGTCAAATCTCGGTCTTGGACGAGTAGCCCGCCGGGGATGAACTTGGTCTCGGTAGGGATCTCAGGGACCTCATCACCGATGGCCAAGATGCGCAGGTTCTTCCAGCGTTGCTTCAAGAGTTCGAGGGCATCGGGTGCGTAGGACGGGGCGATGAGCACCTCGAAGAATGTGCCCTCGGCTGTGATGCGCTGGGCACCAGCGAGGTCGATTTTCGTGGAGCTCGCCAAGATGCCTCCGAAGGCAGCCATCGGATCGCCTGCGATGGCGCGGTCGATGGCGTGGGCGTTGGTCGAGGCGGTTGCTGCCCCGCAAGGGTTGGTGTGCTTGAGGACGATCGCGGCGTGCTGTGTGCCTTGGACTTTGGCCATCGCTCGGCAGGTTTCGAGTGCGGCGGAGGCATCGTTGAGGTTGTTGAAGCTCAGAGGCTTGCCGTGGAGTTGCGTTGCATCGAGCAGCGTGCCCGTTGGAGCACCGATGGCGCGATACGACGCAGCGGATTGATGCGGATTCTCGCCGTAGCGGAGATCGTCGATTTTGCGATAGCTCAGGGTGAGGGTCTCGGGGGCGTTGGTGTCGTTGCGGGTCATCCATTGGGCGATCATCGCGTCGTAGCTGGCGGTCTGGACGAATGCTTGTGCAGCGAGATTTTTGCGCAGGGCGAACGAGGTTTGGCCGTCGTGGGTGTTGAGTTCGTTGAGGAGTGATTCGTATTGGGATGGATCGGTGACAATGGCGACGCTGGCGTGGTTCTTGGCTGCCGATCGGACCATCGAGGGCCCGCCGATGTCGATCTGTTCGATGGCTTGGGGTTCGGTGACGCCTGGTTTGGCGATGGTGGATTCGAAGGGGTAGAGATTGACGATGACCAGATCAATCGGCTTGATATCGTGCTCGGTCATGGCTTGGACATGCTCGGGCAGATCGCGTCTTGCCAGGAGCCCGCCGTGGATTTTGGGGTGGAGCGTTTTGACGCGTCCGTCCATCATCTCGGGGAAGTTGGTGATCTCGTCGATGGGGATGACGGGGATGCCCGCATCGCTGAGGGTTTTGGCGGTGCCACCGGTGGAGATGATCTCGATGTTGCGCTCGGCGAGCGCTTTGGCCAGTTCAACAATTCCAGATTTATCGGAGACGGAAACAAGCGCCCGCGAAACCTTGACAAGATCAGGGTCTGGAGCGATCGCCGAGGCGTGCAGCGGGGATGTCATTGGATGTGTCCCTTGTGGGTGGTGGGGGATTGATCGTTGTTTACTTCAAGCCAAACTTGGCGACGGATCCATCGAGGGTGATGACATAGAGGTCGCCGTTGTCGATCGAGTTGGTGCGGATGCCTGCGATGTCTTGCAATGGCATGCGTTCGATGATATCGCCTCGGTCTTTGTCGATGGCGAGGAGCTCGTATCCTGACCAGACGATGAGTTCTTTTTCATCGACGACGGTCAGGACCCACCCGCCGATGGTGCCGGTTTCCCAGAGTGTTTCGCCGGTGGCCGAGTCGATCGCGGTGAGCCCGGTGTCTTGGGTGGTTGCGTAGACGACGCCTTGGTAGAGGGTGTGTTGGACGGTGATCGGTGCGCTCGAGCGTTTGCGCCAGAACCGGAATCCGTCTTCGATATCGAAAGCGTAGAGGGATTGGTCTTTGGAGGCGATGTAGATTCCGACGCCATCGGTGAGGAGGTTGGTGTCGGTGCCCCCTGCGATCTGGGCGGTCATTCCGGAGTAGGCGTTGATGGTTTCGAGTGTTCGGATATCACCGGCTTCGGAGATGGCTGCGATGTAGTTTTCGCTCACGGAGATGGCGGGGATGTGGATGGGCCCGTCGAATTTGTATGACCAGAGCTTGAAGTCATTTTCCATCTGCCATGCGAAGAGCTCGCCGGCGAGTGTGCCGAAGATTGCCAGCCCGTCGACAATCAGCGGGGAGGTGTTGACCAGGGTGCCCAGTGCGTCGCGGTCGATGGTGTTGCCATTGCGGATGTTGATCTCCCAGAGATCGGTGTCCGAAGCGGTGTAGAGGGTGTCGCCTTGTCGGACGGATTCCTGGAACCGGGTCGATGGGCGATCGACTTGTCGTGACCATCGGACTTTGCCTGTGTTTGTTTCGAGCACTGAGAGGGTCGAGCCCGAGCCTTGGAAGACCAGGACATCGTCATAGGCGGTGGCGTGGTCGATCAGTGCGCCCGGTTGGAGGGGGGGGAATCCGGTCCATTGCCATTCAAATCCCATCTTGGCCCAGTCGGTGTGGTCGATGGTCCACTCTTGGGGCTCGATGATCGAGTCGTTTGTGTGCGCAGTGTTTGAAGAGGAGGTGCATCCACCGAGCCAGGCCGACGAGCCGACGAGGAGGATGGCGAGGAGCGGACGGCAGGTTATGGACTTCTCGAACATCGAGTCATCTCCAATGGGGTGCGTTGCGGGCTTGTGCCCCGAATAGATGGATTCGTCCGAATCGGGATCGAATCGGGGAGGAGCATGATATCCGCCTGATATGGGCCTTGCTGGTGATCCACACGGATCGGCAGGCATTTCTGGGGGGCAATTCTGTCGATGAGACGCATCGGCAGGCGACTGTTCGCAGCAGATTGCATACGGTTCGGTGATGTATACCGGGATTATCCAGCAAGTTGGGGTGGTGAAGTCGGTCGAGCCGACGGATTCGGGTGTTCGGGTGGTGGTTGACCCGCTTGGATGGGACTATGGGCCCAATCCGGGCGATTCGGTCGCCAATAATGGGTGTTGTTTGACGCTGGTCAAGCCGATGGATGAGGCCGATGGACTGATGACCTTCGATGCGATTCCCGAGACCCTCTCAAAGACCACGCTGGGCACTTGGCAAACGGGGGATCGGATCAATCTGGAGCGGCCTTTGCGTATGGGCGATGGGCTCGATGGGCATCAAGTGCAGGGTCATGTCGATGGGGTGGGGACGGTGGCGATGGTCGATGCCAGCGATGGGTATCGGGTACGGGTCTCGCTCGATGCCGAGCTGATGCGGTTCATGGTGCCCAAAGGGTCGATTTGTATGGATGGGATTTCGCTGACGATCGCTGATCTTGATGTCGGCGACCGGTGGATCGAGGTGGCGCTGATTCCTGAAACATTGGAGCGGACGAATCTGGGTGATCGGGTAGCCGGGGACAGCGTGAATATCGAGGCCGATGTGCTCGTCAAGACGATCGTGCACACGATGGCGCATTATCAGCAGGCGACGATCAAGTAAGATCGTGTATACTCACCTATGCGAAATTTGATACATGCTGCTTTGGGAGTGTTGTTTTTGGGGATGAGTGTCGGGTGTCTGCACTCGCCGCCGGTGGGGGCGACGCGGGGGATTGTTCTTCTTGAGAACGCAAACTATATGTATCCTGTCTCAGCGAACGCTATACCAGCGAGACTTACAGGTATTGCGATTGATGAGCACACGATTCTTACGGCGGCGCATTTGTTCCGATACGACCCCGAGCCGGGACATCCGCTCATGGTCAATGGGCATCGAGTTGGGTATTCAGTTTTATCTGACGGGTGGAGTGGGCATCGTGATCCGAGTAAAGAGTTGCGAACAAAGATGACCAATAAGATTACTCTGTCCGATGTTCTTTTGCTGTTGGTTGATGAGCCGGTTGTTGAGTTTGCAGAGTATGTAGAGTTTGGGATGGAGAACTACGATCTCCTTTCTGATATTACGCTCGTGACAAACGAGGTGGAGTCAGGGCTTCCCGTGGCAGTACCTCTGAGAAGGCTCGAGTTTGATGGTTTTGATGAGCTGGTGTTCGCAACTCTCTCCCAACGAAAACAAGACAAGTATTATCTTTCAGGGAGCCCAGTGGTGGCCACCTATTCGGATGGATCGGTTGTGCTTCTCGGGATCGCGGTTGCCAATGGGGTCATTGACAACGCCTTTGCTGGTATCAAGATCAGCCAAGAACATGGGTTCATAATTACACCTCTCGATTTTCTTGAAGCGAGAAGCTCAGTCTCACAAGCAGAGTCGAAATAAACTATACTCCTCCTATGCGAATCCTCGGCATTGATCCCGGCTTACAAATCACGGGCTATGGGTGTGTCGAGGGCGATGTGATCCGCCCCAAGATTGTCGAAGCGGGGGTGTTTCGGTTGGTGAGTGGATCGCCGGTGCTGCCGGTGGCGGATCGGTTGATGGAGCTGGATCGGGATTTGCGGGAGCTCATCGAGCGGGTCGAGCCCAGTGTGATTGCGGTGGAGGGGTTGTTTGCTCATTATGGGCACCCAGAGACAGCCGTCAAAATGGCCCACGGGCGCGGGGTGATTCTGTTGGCTGCCAAGCAGATGGGGTTGACGATCATGGAGTTCAAGCCCGCAGAGGTCAAGAAGGCTGCGACAGGATCGGGCAGGGCGACGAAAACGCAGATGCAGGAGTCGATCCAGGTGTTGTTTGGGTTGGAATCGCTGCCCACGCCTGCGGATGTGGCCGATGCGTTGGCGATCGGGGTGTGCGGGTTGCGTCGTTCTCAAGCCCAGGCGGGGTTGGGTGTGTGATACATCCCAACGAGCCGCGACCGTGAGGGAGCGGTCTTTCTTATTTCCACTTACACTTATTTCCACTTACAGCAACTCGAAGACCGCTCCCTCACGGTCGCGGCTCGTTCAGAGGGGACATCCTTCCTAGACTTCATTCCATGAGCACACCCCCTGAGAAGATCGTTGCCCAAGTGTTGATCGTCGAGGATGAGCCCGAGCATGCCGATGTGATGGCTGAGGCGTTGCGTCGCCCGGGGCATATCTGTACAATTGTGCATGGGATTGAAGCTGCAGCGGAAGAGCTCAAGCATGGGGCGTTCGATGTGATTGTCACCGATCTGCGGATGCCTGAGAGCGGGGGCAAGCTCGGGGTGGAGACCGACGGGGGCAATGCCGGGATGCGGGTGCTGGATATGGCCAATGAGCTTCAGCCCGACGCCGAGACGATCATGGTGACGGCCCATGGCGATGTGCCCACCGCGCGCGATGCGTTCAAGCATGGGGCGTTTGACTTTGTGGAGAAGCCACTTGATCTGGTGGTGTTCCGCTCGGTGGTGAACCGGGCAGCCGAGCAGGCGGTGGTGCGAGGTGAGACGGGCGAGCTCAAAGAGCTGGTCCAGCACGATGGGTTCGAGGGGATCATTGCCGGCTCAGAGGTGATGCGCAAGATTCTCAAGACGGTCAAAACGGTGGCGGCGTCGAAGCTTCCGGTCTTGATTACTGGCGAGAGCGGGACGGGCAAAGAGCTCATCGCCAAAGCGGTGCATGAGAACTCGACTCGGGCATCGAAACGGTTTGTGACCATGAACTGTGCTGGGCAGGCGGAGAGTTTGTTGGAAGATCAGCTCTTTGGGCATGTGCGCGGGGCGTATACGGGTGCGGAGAAGGATCGTGAGGGGTTGTTCGAGTATGCCGACCATGGGACGGTGTTTCTCGATGAGATCGGGGACATGCCTTTGTCGATGCAGGCGAAGCTGCTGCGGGTTTTGGAGAGTGGCGAGGTGGTTCGGCTCGGTGACAATGCGCCCAGGCATGTGGATGTGCGGTTGGTGAGTGCGACGAATCAGGATTTTTCCAAGAAGACTGCGGATGGGAGTTTTCGTCAGGATTTGTATTTTCGGATCAATGGGGCGCATGTTCATTTGCCGCCGTTGCGTGATCGGCGAGAGGATATCCCGCGGATTGTGCGTCATGCGATTGCTCGGTTTAGTAGGGATTTGTTGCCTGGCGAGCCGATCCCTGAGATTACCGATTCGGCGATGCTTCGGCTGACGGCGTATGGTTGGCCTGGGAATGTGCGCCAGTTGATCAATGTGGTGGAGAACATGGTGGTGATGGCGATCGGGGATCGTGTGGGGGATCAGGTGGTGCGGATTGATATTGGGCATATCCCCGCGGAGGTTCAGATGGGTGATGGGGATGGGTTGGTCGATGATGCTTCGTGTGGGGGATCGCTTGCCGGGACGAGTTTGGAGCAGCTTGAAAAGCGGGCGATTCGCGAAACACTCAAGCTTACCGCGGGGAATCGCGAGCAGACGGCGAAGCTTTTGGGCATTGGTGAGCGGACGCTGTACCGGAAACTCAAAGAATATGGGTTGCGCTAAAGTCCGAGAACTTGGCGTTATTGTTGCTTTTTTTGCAAGAATCAAGGCATCCATGTTTTGATGGGGTAAAGGCCTCACAAAAGATGTAAAATTGACCATTATTCGGGTAAGTTTGTTTCGCAAAAACACCGATTGGAGGATTAGGCCTCATCGTTGTGGTGGGGGGGTGAGCCTCTTCGAGGTTGTGGACTTGAGTCCGGAGGGTATCAGTGTCTCAATCACAAATGAAAAATATCTTGTCGTGCCCAAATCTTCCTTCGCTGCCAGCGATCGCGGTGCAGCTTTTGGAACTCACGGGTGATCCCAATGTTGCGATGAGCGACATCGCCAAGCTGGTGCAGCAAGACCAGGCCCTGGCGGTCAAGGTGCTCAAGACAGTCAACTCGAGTTTCTATGGGTTGTCTTCGCCTTGCGGGTCGATTGATCGCGCGATGGGATACTTGGGGCTCAATACGGTCAAATCGCTTGTGCTGGGGTTTTGTCTCGTCGAGACGACCAAGGGGGCGGGGGATGATGGGTTTGATCTCGAAGCACACTGGCGCCGAGCGATTGTCGGCGCAACAGGGGCGCGGGTGTTGGCCAAGGCTGTCGGTGGTGTGGATGCCGAAGAGGCATTCACCGCGGCGTTGTTCCAGGATTTGGGTATGCTGGCGACCTTTGCAGCGATGAAAACAGAGTACGCCCAAACAATCAGTGGTATCCCCCATCGGGCGGTCTGCCAATCAGAAATAGATGAGATGGGGTTCGATCATACACAGGTTGGGTATGAACTGGCGAGCAAGTGGAAGCTGCCCACAGATATCTGCGAAGCGATCAGGTGTCATCACAATACCGATTCGGTGCTCCCCGAACATCAGGCGCTGGCGCAGGTGGTGAGCCTGGGAGCGACGATCTGCGATGCGATGGATGAAACGGCATCAAAAGGAGCGATCCGCAAGATCGAACGATTGACGCGGGATTGGTATGCCAAGGCTGCTCCTGATGTGGGTGATCTGCTCGAAGAGGTTGCTGAGGCATCGCGTTCGATGGCCAAGTCGCTCGAGCAAGAAATCGGTGAACTCCCAGACCCGGCAATGCTCATGGCCCAGGCCAACGAGCAAGGGTTCGAGCACCAGCTCATGGTCGAGCGCGAGGCGCACATCGACGGGCTGACCCGGGTTGCCAATCGCAAACGGTTCGATGCGGAGCTTGCTCGGGTGTTTGGCGAGTTTCAATCCGATGGACTTGGGTTTGGCGTGCTCTTCTTTGACGCAGATAAGTTCAAGAGTGTGAATGATACCTATGGGCATGGCGCTGGCGATGCGGTGCTGATTGATCTTGCAAGGCGAACGAGCAAGGTGATTGGTGAGCGTGGGATTGTGTGTCGATATGGTGGCGAGGAGTTTGCTGTCATTGTCCCGGGCGCAACGCTCGATGAGTGTGCCAAGATTGCAGAAGAGGTTCGACTCAAGATTTGCAATACGCCGTTCGATCTTTCGGGAATCGAGGGTGCGCCTGATGAGCTGGCGGTGACGGTGAGTATCGGTGTGTCGAGCACGGATGCTCAGCAAGGTTCGCAGGTGTCCAATGGCGATCAACTCGTTGCCCAGGCGGATGAGTGTGTGTATGCAGCCAAGAACGATGGACGCAATAATGTGAAGGTCTGGGGGTGGTTTGAGAAGGGCAAGGCCCAGGATTCGCAAGAGAAGCAGTCAATGCCTGCGCCCGCATCTGTGCCTGCATCTGTGCCGGGTCCAACGCTTGAGCCTGTGATTCCGTCATCACACAAGGGGGCGGATTCGCTCGGGCGGATTCTGTTTGTTGAAGATGATGCGTTGGCTGCGACGCTGGTGATTTCGCTCATCAAGCGCCGGAGCAAGGTGGATATTCAGTGGGTCAAATCCGGTACCAAGGCGTGCATGCTGCTCGAATCGGGCAAGTTTGCAGGCGATCAATCGCTCAATCTGGTGCTCTGTGATTTCAGTTTGCCGGGTTGCAACGGGCATGAGGTGCTTCGGGTCGCCAAGCGGACGCCTGGGATTTCTGATGTGCCGTTCTTTATGTTGACGGGCAGCACGGATACGGATATGCGCGATGAGAGCCATCGGCTTGGTGCGACCAAGTTCATCGGCAAGGATGAGTTCTGCGCCAATGTGAACAAGTGGCTCGACGAGGTGTTCGGGGCGATGGCTGCTGCGTGAGCTTGCAGGATTGATTACCAATCGAGTGTTGAACGCCAGGCGGTTGTGAGGTCGGCGACCGACGCGCTGAGTGTGTTCCACTCGAGTGTGCCCGTGTCGGTGATGGTGCCCAGTGTCTGTGCGGGGATGCTGCCCAGAGTTGCTTTGAGCAGTTCCGGATGTTCGACTTCGAGAATATAACACGATGGCGATTCGTCGAAGGCGATGGTTGCATCGAGATCGCCTGTGCCTGCAAAGCCCAGTGGTTGGTCGTTTGTTGATCCTGCGATGAGCATTTCGGCGATGGCGACGAGTGGGCCGCCGTCGGATACATCGTGGGCAGCTTTGACGAGCCCGGCTTTGATGAGCTTGTGCACGGCGATCGCGGTCTTTGGGCCGATTTCCAGATCGAGGGTTGGCATCTCGTGGCTGTTGATGATCCCGAGCAACTCGGCGTGTGAGCCGGCGAGTTTTCGCTGGGGGTTGCCGACGAGGACGAGGGTGTTGCCGGGTGCTTTGGCATCGGAGGTGATGCAGGCGTTGACATCGGGGACGATGCCCATGCCGGTGATGAGCAGGGTTGGCGGGATCTCGATGGTTGTCCCATCTTCAGTCGTGAACTGGTTGTTGAGTGAGTCCTTACCCGAAACGAAAGGCGTTTTGTAGGCTTTGGCGCCGTCGTAGCAGGCCTGGGCGGCGCGGACGAGCGAGCCGAGGTTTTCGGGTTTGGTGCACGAAGGCCAGCAGAAGTTGTCGAGGATCGCGATGCGCGATGGGTCGGTGCCGACGCAGACGAGGTTGCGGATGCACTCGTCGATGGCTGCGAGGGTCATGGTGTAGGGGTCATCGGCCAGCCCGGTGACTAAGCCGCACCCGACGCTCAAGCCTTGACCAGAACCTGGGACGGGTTCGACGACCGACGCATCGCCCGGGCCGATGCCCTTGGGGCCGACGAGTGGTTTGATGACGGTGTTGCCTTGGACTTCGTGGTCATATTGGCGGACGATCCAGTGCTTGGATGCGATGTTGGGATGCGCCAAGAGCGTGTGGAGTGCATCCTTGAGTGGGACATCTTTGGCGGCTGTCGTTTCACGCTTTGGTGCCGACCAAGTGGCTACGCGAGTCGGTGTGGGGATGCCATCGTGCATGAAGTTCATGGGGAGTTGGCCGACTTGGGTGCCTTCGAAGTTGAGGATGAGCTCGGCGTTGTCGGTGCCGAAGTAGCCCAGATCGGCGAGTTCGACATGCTCTTCGTCGCAGATTTTCTGGAGTGCGGGGAGGTTCTTTTCCGGAACCGCCAAGACCATGCGCTCTTGAGCTTCAGAGATCCAGATTTCGGTGTACGAGAGCCCGGCGTATTTGAGTGGGGCTTGTTCGAGGTTGACGAAGGCGCCGATTTTTTCGCCCATCTCGCCGATGGCCGATGAGAACCCGCCCGCGCCGCAATCGGTGATCGAGCGGTAGAGCGGGCCGCCCCCATTCTCAGATTGGTAGTCTCTTGCGCGGAGGATCGCGTCGAGGGTTCGTTTTTCTTCGATTGCGTTGCCGAT
>WFPK01000028.1 GCA_015487555.1 Phycisphaerales bacterium | reverse complement strand
TGCGCGGGCCAGCTCGATCCCCGAGGCGAAGTCTTCGCACGCATCGGCGACGAGCAAAGCCCCAGCAGCGGTCAGGATCACCATGTCGGCATACGGGCTCGGGTTGGCTGCAAAGATGTCCGTGATGATTTGGGCGCTGTGCTCGACGCTTGATGCTTGGAGTTGATCGAGCGCCGCGCGGGGCAAGCCCAGATCAATCGCGTCGATGGTTTCTTCGCTGAGCACACCATCGCGGATGTGCATGATGCGGGTGGGCGCGGTGGTGGTGAGTTCGTCGAGCCCGTCGTGGGCGTGGACGATCATGGCTCGCTTGGCGCTCAGGTTGGCGAGGGTCTGGGCCATGGGTTCGACCAGGGCGTTGTCGTAGACCCCGATGAGCTGACGATCGGCACCGGCGGGGTTGGTCAACGGCCCGAGGGCATTGAAGATGGTCGGAAACCCGAGCGATCGGCGCGGGCCCATCGCGTGTTTCATCGCGGGGTGGTGATGGATCGCAAAGCAGAAGCACACGCCGGCCTCTTGGAGGCATTGAGATTGAACCGCAGGCGAAGCATCGACCTTGACGCCGAGGGTTTGGAGGACCTCGGCCGAGCCTCGTCCTGTGCGCGATCGGTTGCCATGCTTGGCGACGACGATGCGGGAGACATCGGCATCGTTGGGCAGTTGCGCCCCCGCAGCGACGATGGCGGCAGCGGTGGAGACATTGAAGGATTTGGGCGCGCCGCCGGTGCCACAGGTGTCGATGAGCACTTCGCCGGGTTGGCAGGTGTATTCGACGCGCTCGACATGGGCCCGCATCGCCCGGGCCGCCCCGGTGAGGGTGTCGGCGTTGGGGGGCAGGGTCGCGAGCAGGGACAAGAGCGCCCCGGTCTGCGCCTGATCGAGCTTCCCCGAGAGCAACGCGAGGAAGGATTGCTCCCCCTGGTCCTGATCGAGGGGTTGGCGGGCGAGCAATGCGCGGAAAATCTGGTGAATCTGGTCTGGTTCCATACGATGAGAGGGTAGCCGAGTTGCGGAGTTCGTGCAGGGTTTGAACGCAATCGCATCGCGGGGCGTATGGAAGTTGTAGAATCAATCGCATGACCGATCAGCCGACCAGTTTCGATCAATCGCCTCGCCGGGTTGCCCATCGGGCAGCGGGGGCGGTGTTTCGTCACCGATTGGTCGATGGGATCGGGTATTGGTTGGTGCGGACACTTGGCGGGGCGCTGGTGTTGATCGTTTTTTCACGATTGATCGGATGGGAAACGGGCTCGGCGTTGTGGTGGGGGTGGTTGATCGCAGCGGGGGGATTGGCGATGGTGCCCAGTGTGGCGGGCGCGCTGCGGGCTCGGCTCAGCGATGCGCAGGGCGCGGGGGTGCTCGATGATCGGCTCGGGCTCAAGAGTCAGATTCGCTCAGCGATCGAGCTTGACGGGGATCGGGCGATGAAGGAACAGTCGCCGGGCTTTGTCGCCCTGGCCCAGGCCCAGGCGCAGTCGGCTGCCGGTCGGGTCGAGGTTCGCCGGGCGATGGACCCGATCGACACCAAGCACTGGAAGCTGGCGGGGGTGGTGCTGGTGTTGACGATCGTTGCGGGGGTCTGGTTGCCGATGCGGGAAGGGGGAGCGCGCAGTGCGCCCGTGGTGGTTCCCGGGCAAGCGATCGCGCAGATTGATTCGGTTCAGGATTCGATTGTTGATGCGATCGAAACAGAAGAATCAGCGGCGGTACAAGAGGCGATCGAGGAGCTTGAATCGCTCAAGGAGGAGCTGGCGCAGGGGGTGGATGATCCTGAGCAGGCCAATGCGCGCACCGCAGCCAAGCTCGAAGAGCTCGCCGATGCGCTCGATGAGCAGGCCCAGCAAGACCAGGCCCAAGCAAACGAACTCGCCGACCGGATCGCCCAGGCGCAGAATCAGGGCGAACAACTCGGGGATCAGCAACTCGATGACTTCGCCCAGGCCATCAAAGAGCAGGAATACGCTGATGCGCAGAAGGAGCTCGAATCGCTGCGCGAGCAGCTCGATCAGATGAGCGATGCCCAGCGTGAGGAACTCGCCGAGCAGTTGGAGCAGCTCGCCGACGCGGTAGAGCCCGATTCGGTAGAAGCCGATCCGATGCCTGAAGAATCGTCAGCGAGTGATCCCGCGCAGGAGTTGGCCGATGCGCTTCGTGAAGAAGCCGAGCAGATTCGTGAGCCCGGGCCCGAGCCTGAATCCCAGCCAGAATCCGATCAGCCCGATCAGCAGCCCGAAGATCAGTTCGACCAGCAAAGCGACCAGCAATCCGAGCAGCAAGGGGGCGAATCAACGCAGGATCAGCAAGATCAGCCTGCGGAGGATCAACAAGAAAAAGAAGGGCAGCAAGAGCAAATAGACCAATCGGGTGAGTCTGGGAAAGAACAATCCGGGCAGAAGCAATTGGAAGAACAACAACCCTCCGATCAACCAGCCGAGCAGCAGGAATCACCAGGCGAACCAGGCGAACCAGGCGAACAGGGCGAACAGGGCGATCAACCAGAGCAAACACAAAAACAAGGCGAGCAGCAAGGCCAGCAAGAACAACAAGGTGAATCGGGGCAGTCTGGTAAAACCGATCAACAGCAACAGCAACAGCGCCGGGGGCAACGATCACTCGACGAGACGCTTCAAGACATGCAACGCCGAAAGGAGCAGGCTCGGCGAGGGCAAGAGCAGGCCGACGAAATTCGTCAGCAGGCGCAAGAGTTGATCGAGCCGAGTCCATCACAAGAGCCATCCCAAACCCAAGAGCAGGGCGAAGAAGGCGAGGGACGCAGGATTCAGCCCGATGAAAATCAACGCGATCAACAAGGCTCGCCCGGCGATGGTCCTCGGACCGACGAGGATGAACCCGCGATCAGCGATCCCGACACGGTGCGCGACTTTGTGCCCGTCGACGCATCGGGCACAGATCAAGCCGACAACGCCGAACCAGTCGGCAAGTGGTATGCGCCCGATGGGGAGGCCCCCAAGCCCGGCAGCGCCAAGCAGGCAGCCCAACGATTCAAAGAAGCAGCCGACCGGGCCCAGCGGTCGGTCGAGGATCAGCAGGTACCTCGCAAGTATCGACAAGTGGTGCGCGATGCGTTCAAACGCATCCAAGAACGGGCCGACGCGATCGAATCGGGCGGCAAGATCGCGCCCCAAGGCAAAGATGCGACACCCAAATCGAAAACATCCTCATCCAAATCAGGTGCTGACGAGTGAATATCGCCATCGACCAACCATGGTGGCTGATGCTGATCCTCGTCGGGGTGATCTCGGGCATCGTCGGGTGGCGATGGATGCAGGGGATCCCCCGGTTCCGGCGCGCACTGGCGATCGGGCTTCGGGTGATGCTCTTTGTCATCCTCGCCATCGCCATGAGCGGCGTCTACCGCGTTGAAAAAGCCAATGACCTCGCCGTCATCGCACTGGTCGATACCTCGGCGTCCGTGCAGAGCTTCGCATCCTTCGGCCGCGACGAACTCGGATTGCCCATCACCATCGACCGAGCTGCGCGCGGATTCCTCGCGGGCGCAAGCACCGATCGCCAACCCGACGATCGGCTCGGCATCGTCGCTTTCGATGGACGCGTGCAGACCATCGCCATGCCCACCAAGGCCCAGGTGCTCGACCGGGCAATCGAGCTCGCCCCGATCGAAGGGACCGACCTCCCGGGCGCGATCCAGCAAGCCCGGATGCTCCTGCCCCCCGATGCCAACGCCCGGCTGATTGTGTTCTCCGACGGGCGATCAACCGCAGGCGGGCTCGATCAGGTGGCGACGGATATCCCGATTGATGTCGTGCCGATCCGGTACGCGGTGCAGAGCGAGGTGATTGTCGAAGCCGTCGAACTGCCCGCGCGGGCGATCCCCGATTCGATCGTCGATGTCCGCGTGGTGCTTGGGAGTCTGGGCACTTCGGCCGGTGAAATCCTCCTGAGCTACAACGCCGAGCCGGTCGATCTCAATGGCGATCTCCCCGGTGTGATGCGACGGGTCAAGCTCGATGCTGGTCAACAGGTGCTTGTGTTTCCCGTGCAACTCGGACCGGGTCGTGTGCACCGGTTTGAAGCCCGTTTCATCCCCGACGAAACGCGAGAGGGTACCTACGCAGGCGATACGAGCCTGGGCAATAATCAAGCCGGCGGCGTGACCATGACCTCGGGCAAAGGACGCGTGCTGATTGTTTCCCAACGCGATGGTGCGGGTGATTGGCAGTCGGCCCATCTGCTGGGCGTCTTGAAACGGGCCAAGTGGACAATCGATACGGTGCTGGCGAGCCAGTTCCCATCCGATCTGCTCGAGCTCGAAGCCTATGACCTGATTGTTTTGGTCAACACGCCTCGCGATGCGCTCGAAATCGAGGCCGACGAACTCATCAGTGCCTATGTCCAGGACCTCGGCGGGGGCGTGCTCTTTGTCGGCGGACGCGATGCGCTGGGCGCAGGCGGCTGGCAGGGCTCGGCGATCGAGGATATCCTGCCGGTGAAACTTGATGTGGCCGACGACCTGATCGTGCCCGCGGTGGCGGTGGTTTTGGTGCTCGATTCGTCAGGTTCGATGCGATACAAGGTCATGGGTTCGTCGCGTTCGCAGCAGGCTGTTGCCAATGATGCCGCTGCCGGGGCGATCGAAATCCTCGACGAAAAAGACCTGATCGGCGTGGTGTCGTTTTCGAATACCGCCCGAAGAGTCGTGCCCATCGGGCCCAACGATCAGCCCGAGGAAACGCGCTCGAAGATCAACTCCATCACCAGCAACGGCGGCACCAACATCGCGCCGGCGATGAATATGGCGGGCGAAATGCTCGCCGCTGTCGATGCGGGCACCAAGCACATCGTGCTGCTCTCCGACGGCGAATCGCAGACGCCCGAACTCCTGCCCGAACTGGCCAAACGACTCGGCGAGCAAGGCATCAAAGTCTCGACGATCGCGGTGGGGGATGGAGCCGATGAGAAAACCATGCGCGAGATCGCCAAGAACTCAGGCGGCGTCTACTACCGCGTCCGCAACCCCAGCGTGCTGCCGAGGATTTTTCTCAAAGCCATCCGCGTGGTCCGCACGCCGATGGTTCGTGAAGGGGCGGTTCTGCCTGTCGTACTCGAAAACGACACGCCCGCGACCGGGTTCCTCGGCCGATTGCCCGAGCTCGGCGGGTTGGTGATTACCGAACAGATCACCGACGACCCGCGCATCTCCACGCCGATCGTTTCGTCCCAAGGCGAGCCGATCTTCGCGTTCCACCAGGTCGAACTCGGACGGGTGGCCGTGTTCACTTCTGATGTCGCAAGGTGGGCACGCAAGTGGATCGAATCCGAGGTGTTCGCATCGTTCTGGACCAACGCGTCGGCGTGGACGATGCGGAGCGATCAGAACGAGCCCGGCGAGTTGTCGCTGATAGTGCGCAATAACCGAGCCGAGATTGAATACAACGCGATCGACCCAGACGGACTGCCGATCGACGGGCTTGAGGTTTCGGTGCAGGTCTTTGACGCTGGCGGGCAAGCACGATCGGTCGATCTGGTGCAGGTCGGATCGGGTCGATACACGGGTGAGGTTGATAACCTGGGCGCAGGCGTCCATGTCGTGATCGCAAGCCCCAAGCAAGCGGGTCAGCCATTGCACCCAACCATCGCGGGTCTCCAAATCACAGGCGTCGATGAGTTCAAGCATCTGAGCGCCGACCCTCAAGCCTTGATCGACCTGGCCAATCGCACTGGCGGGCGGGTGTTTGATCTGGGCGATCCGAGTTCTGCCAATCTGTTCGATCGCACCGGGCTCGTCGAGCGCCAATCACTCCAGCCGATCTGGACGCTGCTCTTGGTCATCGCCTTTGCGTTGTTCGTGCTTGATCTTGCCGCTCGGCGTGTGGCGTTCGATCGCTGGATTGCCCAGGCGCGCGATGAAACGATCGCGGTCTCTCGCGTGGTGCGAGCCGAGCAGGTTGAGCAACTCAAAGCCTCAAGAACCGTTGCCCAAGGGCAGCAACCCGACACACCCGAGATGGATCGAAGCCCGGTGCGGGCGGCCAAAGAGAAGCCGAGCGAATCGGTCGAAGAGCCTATAAAAACAGAGGCTACCGACAATTCGAATCCGCTCTTGGCTGCCAAGCGCCGAGCGCGGGAGCGGATGGGGGAGGATTGATTGAATGCTGATAACTGACGAGCCGCGACCGGAAGGGAGCGGTCTTTTTTTGTGACGATCTAGAAAAGACCGCTCCCTTCCGGTCGCGGCTCGTTCAATACCTGTTTGAGCAGATTATCTACACCAACTCCCCCGCCAGTGTCAGCTTGTCCGCGCCGGTGATCTTCGCTCGCACGATCTTGCCGATGTAGTCATTGGGCGAGTGCACGCCCACAGCGGGGACATTGAAAAAGACGATCAGATCGCCGTCGGTTCGGCCCGAGAGTTGGACGGTGGGGCCTTGGGCGATTGGGTCGAGCGTGGCCGTCTGCGATTGCATCGCCGAGCCGGCAATGGTGATGCCGACCATACCTGAACCCGGTTTGACATCGGTGCCTCGTTTTTTGTGCTCGTGGCGGGAGAGCCCTTCGACGAAGATATCGAACTCGGTGCCGACTTGTTCTTGGGCGATCGAATCGGAGATGTCCGACTGCATCATCAACAGCTCATTGTTTCGGCGTTTCTTGATCTCGTCGGGAATGTCATCAGGGATCTTGTCATAGGCCACCGTGCCCGGGCGAGGCGAATACTTGAAGATGAAGCAGTTTTTATAGCGTGTGCGGGTGAGGAGTTGCTTGGTGAGCTCGTGGTCTTCGTCGGTTTCGGTGGGGAACCCGACGATGATGTCGCCACCGAGCATCAGCGGGCGTCCGATCTCGGGCTGATGCAGGAACTCGTTGCACCGACCGATGAACTCGTCATACTCCGCGATGCTGTGCCCACGATTCATCATCTTGAGCATCCGGTCCGACCCGGTCTGGGCGGGCACATGGATGAACCGACAGATGCGCGGACAATCGCGGATGACTTGTAAAACATCATCGCCGAAGTCGCGTGGATAGCTCGTCAGGAATCGCAAGCGTTGAATCGTCGGCACCTCCTCGTGGATGCGATAGAGCAGATCGGCGAAGGTCGTGGTGTTCGAGCCCGCGAAGGCATCACGATTGTGCGAACCCTTATAAGCCCGCCCCTTCTGAGGCTGGAGGATGCCATCTACGCTCACCGCCGAATCATGCTCGAACCGATAGTGATTCACCGTCTGCCCCAGCAGCGTGATCTCGATGATCCCGGTGTCGGCCAGTGCTTTGATCTCGTCGATGATGTGCTCGGGTGGGCGATGGATCTCGGCCCCGCGCGTGTGAGGCACGACGCAATAGGTGCAGAACTTGTTGCACCCGCGGGTGATGCGGACATAGGCCGAGCGTCGCCCATCGAAATCGACCGGCGAGAGCATCCGCCCAAGATCGAGCGATTCGAGTGAATCACCCGCCGCAGCGAGCGTCGAAGACCGACGCGAAGCGTTGCCCTGGAGCGCCACCTGCTTGGCCGATCGGCGGATGGCGATCGCGGGATCATTGACCGCCAGCGATGATTTGGTGCGCACCGCGTTGTCGATGAGCTCGGGGAGTTTGTCGAGCTCGGAGGGCCCACACATCACATCGACGACGGGCATCCGGGCGATGAGGTCTGTGCCGTCGCGCTCGGCCATGCACCCGAGGACGCCGACAATGAGATCGGGTTGATGATCGCGCTTGCGTTTTTTCATATCGCCCAATCGCGACCAGACCTTCTGCTCAGCCCGTTCGCGGACCGAGCAGGTGTTGTAGAGCACGATGTCTGCCTCGTCCGCGTCGGCGGTGAAGCGGTATCCAAGGGCACCGAGCGACCCGGCGACGAGTTCGGAATCGAGCTCGTTCATCTGGCAGCCGAAGGTTTCGAGGTAGATGGATTTGGTGGATTGATTGCTCATGGGCAACAAGTGTACGCGAAGAGCCCCCAAAGGCCCAACAACTTTGCTGCTCTTGGGATACACTCTGTGCGTGACCACGATTCATGACATCCGGGCCTGGTTCAACGAGCTCGCGCTGGCGACGAAGTGTTTGCTTCTGTTCGGTGGTGCGTCAGCCTTTATCATCACCATCGCCCTCTCGCTGCCGTTGCTTCGGATGAACGGGCTCGTCGGGGCGGGCGAGCTCGAGCTTGCCCGCACGGTCTACGCGACCTGGGATTCATTCGAGGATCATCCTGCCCCCAAGGATGAAATCGCTGCTGGCGGCGCGACGATCCGCCCGCTCACCCGCAATCAGATCGACGCGACGATCAACGAAGATCGGTTCCTCGCGCGGGCGATGGAGAAGTTCGAGCGTTCGACCACCCGCGTGGAGTTCTTCGATGCCGACTGGTCTGGGTGGAACCGGATCTATCGCTACGCCCGGGCGACGCGCGATGCCAACGCGCAGATCACAGGCGTGGTGTTGCTCGAACACCGGGCCGACGGCGCGGGGTTGCTGTTGGTGGTGAACCTGCTCTATGTGCTCGCTGCCGGTTCGGTGGTGCTCGCGGTGGCGCTGGTGGTCTATGCGACGATCATCAATCGCCTGATCCTCCGCCCGGTCGAAGCCTTGCAACGAACCGCTGAGCTTGTCCGTGATGGGAATCTCGATACCCGATCACAGATCGAAACCGGCGACGAGTTCGAGGAGCTCTCCGAGACGATCAACCTGATGCTCGCCGAGCTCGAGCGTCAGCGGGACCAACTCCGCGATGCCAACAAGGCGATGGACATCAAGCTCTCCGAACTGGCCCAAGCCAACACCGCGTTGTTTGAATCGGCGAGGCTCAAAGGCGAGTTCCTCGCGAGTGTCTCGCATGAGCTGCGCACCCCGCTCAATGCGATCATCGGATTCGCAGAGCTGTTGCTCGAAATCGCCCGCAAGGAAGTCGCCATCAACGCCGAATCTGATGGCAATCCAAAGTACGACCCAAGCGAGCTCAATAAACGCGAGCGCTACCTTGTCAACATCGTCTCCGCTGGGCGAACCCTGCTCGAGATGATCGAGTCGCTCTTAGAAATGGCCAAGATCGAAGCCGGTCGCGTCGAGCTCGACATCACCCAGATGAACCTCGCTGAGAACTGTCAGGCCCTTGTCGGGTTGATCCATCCCCTCGCCCGCAAGAAGGGTATTACGGTCAAGCTCGATGTCTCGCCCGAGCTGCCGATCGTCGAGACCGATCCCAAGAAGTTCCAGCAGATCATCTTCAACCTGCTCTCGAATGCGGTCAAGTTCACCGGCAACGATCCCCAAGGCACGCCCGGCGAGATCATCCTGCGCGTCGAGCCCATCAGCGACGACAGCTCGGGAGCCGATCGCATCCGTATCTCCATCATCGACAACGGCGAGGGCATCGCACCCGAAGATCAGAAACGCATCTTCGATAAGTTCCAACAAATCGACTCCTCGCACACCCGCTCACACACCGGCACCGGGCTCGGGCTGGCGATCGTCCTCGAGCTCACCCGATTGCTCCAAGGCGAGATCCAACTCGTCTCCGAACTGGGCTCAGGGTCGATGTTCTCGGTGATGATCCCCACATCCATCGACGCGGTAGCCTTCGAAGAATCCAAGCTCGAAGCCAAGTTCCGAGGCGCACTGCATCACCCCAAATCCAACGAGCACACCCCCCAAAGCGACGATGAGCTCGAAGCCTCCCAAGAGTTTACAGGCTGACCAATCCTCACTGACCAATCCCCTATGCGCCCACCGCAGACTCATAATGCCGAAGAGCGATCGGGTTGGTCTGATCCATCGCAAACTCGACAGCCACCACATCAATCCGGATCCGCTTGCCCCGGCAATTTGCTCGCTGAGAGATCGCCTTGGCCAGCGTGCGGAGTTTGCGTTTCTTGGCAGCGGTGATGCTCGATTCAGGCTTTGGTGTCGCGTCGGACTTGCGCACCCGCGCCTTGACCTCGACAATCACGATGCACTTGGTTTTTGGATCAAGGCAGAGGATGTCGATCTCGCCCATGGGCAGCTGAAGGTTGCGGGCGAGGACTGTGCATCCCTGTTTTTTCATATGCCTAGTCGCAGCATCCTCGCCTCGCACCCAGATGGATCGAGGCCGACCAAAGCGCGCCAGCAGGTTCGTCCATCGGGCCCGGGTCATCCCTGCGGGCCATAGCGTTCTTCTGCGATTTCGAGGAGCCTCATGAGCACCTCGTCTCGACTCGTCACCCGTGCCCGCTCATTGAGCCCTTCAAGATACTGCTCGTAGGCCTCTTGGCGACGCTCGGCGGTCAGGTTTCGCTGAATCATCAGTTGGGCATCATACAGCGAGATCGTTTCCTGCTTGATGTCCATCAGCTTGATCCAGTACACCATCGACCCAAGCTCGATCGGACCCACCCATTGCCCAACCGAGAGCTCCTGGGTTTTCTCATTGAGTATGTCAGCGCCGAAGAACTTGGTCTGCTCATAAGTATCCTCGATGAGCACGGTGTGCAACCCGTCGGCGTCGGTGTTGTAGTTATTGAGTGGCCCGGCGGCGATCTTGAGAAAGTCAGTGCCCGAATCGAGCTTGGATTGGATCTCCGCCACTTTTTCCGTATCGCTGGAAAGAGCGCGGATCACACGCAGCGCCGCGGTCGGAGGCGGGGAAAACTGGTCAATGTCACGCTCGTATCGCTGCTTGATATCCCGCCAGGAAACATGGACCCGACGATTGACCTCGGCGATGAGTGTGAGCTGGACCAGTGTGTCGAGCTCTTTTTGCTCGAGCGCTTCATCAAGGGTGATCCCCTCGGTTTGCTGAATCCGTCGGCTGGCGAGCTGAGAGCTCCCCAGATTCTTTGAAAGCAGGTTCGTTCGGAAGTTGCCGAGAAAGGCCTGTAACCCAACCCGCTGAGTCGGTGTCAGGGCGGTGAGCGCCTCGGCCCGGAGCAGCTCGTCAGCGATGATCCCGTCGAGCCGATTGGCAATGGCCTTGCCCGCTTCATTGCGCCAACTTGCCAGCGGGAGCTGCTTGGCCTGGGCGATGAGCCTGGCTTCGATCGGGGCAAAGAACGAGTTGGTGAAGATCGGCTTGCCATTGACATCCCCGACCTTGGCATCGAGAAGCTCGAGCGAGCGAGTGGACGATCGGTGGGGCGATGAGGACGCGGGGGGAAGCTCAGCAATCGGGGCGGGGGCTTTGCGTTGGGCAGCGAGGGTCAATCCTTCGCCGATGTCGTCCTGATTCTGGTGATTCTCTTCAAAGGCACTCAGGTGGGGGGGCTCGGTTGCCCGAGGCGTCGTCTGCTCGTCGTGGGGGCTGACAAAGTCTTCGATCCCGACCCGATCAGGATGGGCCGTCCGAGCCCCGGTGATTTTGTGTTTCGCGCACCCGCCCAGGGTTGGGAGCATCAGTGAGATGCACAATACTGTGCCCCATGTGGAGGCACTCATGCCGAGGGGATTGGGCAAGATTGGGCGTGGTTTGGTCGGCATCGTGTGTTCTCGCAATGGAATCGGCGCTACGATCTATTCTACACCAAATGGAGCCCAATATGTCCGAACCAGATGCACCGAAACTGATTATCGACGATGACTGGAAATCTTCCGCACAGGCCGAGAAAGAAAAACTCGCAGCCCAAGCAAAGGAGAAAGCCGAGGAGGCCGCCAAGACAGGCCCCGGCGGGCTCCCCGAGCACATCGGGTTCAAAGAGCTCGTCTCCCTCTTCGCCACCCAGGCACTGATGTACCTGGGCGCGATCCCCGATCAGTCCGGGCGGGCGATGGTCTCACTCGAGGTTGCCAAGCTCAATATTGACTTACTGGGCGTCGTTCAGGAAAAGACCAAGGGCAATCTGACCCCTGAAGAGCAGGAAATGATCGATGGCACGGTCAATGAGCTGCGGATGCAGTTTGTCGAGGTGAGCAAAGCCGTCGCCAAGGCGGCCCAGGACGGCACGCTCGAGCAGATGACGATGGATCCAAATAACCCAAAGAATAACCCAAATACGGGTGCGCCGGGCGATGGTCCGAGTCTGAGTCTTTAGGCGATATGTCCAAGTTCTACACCGGTACGCCCTTGCGTGCCGATACACGCACAGACGGGCTTTGAGTCCAGTACGAGAAGGTTGTTGAACTGATTCGATGACCAGAAAACACATCGGAGCATACAGGTGAGTGAAAACGCAGATTCCATGCAGACACGCCACTTCCTCTTGCGTCGGCTGCACTCGCTGACGGGCATCGTCCCCATCGGGGTGTTCCTGATCGTTCACCTCACCACCAACTCTACCATCGCGTGGGGCGGGCTCAACACCCGAGCCCAGAGCGAAGGCTTTGGGTGGATGGATCGAGCGATCGCCACTTTCCAGCATGAAGTCAGCTTCATCAACAACATGCCGCTGCTCTTGTTGATCGAGGTCACCCTCTGGTCGGCGATCGGGTTCCACTCGATCCTGGGTGTCTACTACGCCATCAGCGGCAAGGGCAACACCGGGGCCTACAAATACAGCAGCAACTTCCGCTATGCCCTCCAACGCATCACCGGGTACTTCGGCATCTTCTTCATCTTCTACCATGTCGCCACACTGCGGTGGGGATGGACTTGGCTCGTCCCCGGGGGGACACAGTGGTCACACGAAGCCGCCTCATCGACATTCGCCGCAGCGATCCAAGGCTCGACCGATGGATTCACCGCGGTTGGATTCTTGGTTGCCTGTTTCTACTTCCTCGGCGTGAGCGCACTGGTCTTCCACTTCGCCAACGGCTTGTGGACCGCAGCGATCACCTGGGGCATCACCATCTCCCGACCCGCCCAGAAACGCTGGGGCGTGATCTGCGCCGGGCTCGGTGCCGGGTTGATGCTCATGGCATGGGCATCGGTCATCGGATTCGCCACGCTCGATTACGAACAGGCAAGCGCGGTCGAAAAAACAATGCATGGCGAGCAGATCCACCTCAACACCGATGAACCGACCGAAGCGGTGACCTTGACCGAATCAAAAGAAATCGACGGCTGATCCGCCGAGCATTGAAAAAATCCACTCAACCTCAGCGTCAAACAAGACGCCCAGAGATGAAGAAGATTACACATGGCAGATGAAAAACGGGCAGATGAAAAACGCGTGATTGTCGTCGGGGGTGGGCTCGCTGGACTCGCAGCAACCATTCGCATCGCTGAAGCCGGGATGCCCGTCGATCTCTTCTCGATGGTACCCGTCAAACGATCGCACTCGGTGTGCGCACAAGGCGGGATCAACGCCTGCAACGAGGTTGCCCGCCAGCAAGGCTACTCCGAGTATCAGCACTTCGACGAAACCCTCATCGGAGGCGATTTCCTCAACGATCAACACCCCGTATTAGAGATGACCAACTGGGCCCCCAAGATCATCGACCTGCTCGATCGCATGGGCGTGCCGTTCAATCGCAGCAATGAAGGGTTCCGCGATCTGCGCCTCTTCGGCGGATCGCTCTTCAAACGCACCCACTTCTCGGGCGCGACTACCGGACAACAGCTGCTCTATGCACTCGATGAACAGACCCGTCGATTCGCAGCGGAGGGCAAGGTCAACAAGAAAGAGTTCTGGGAGTTCCTCTGGCCGATCGTCGAAGGCGCCGGTGAAAACGCCCGGTGTGTCGGGATTGTTGCCCAGGACATGCGGACGATGCAGATCCAGTCCTTCCGAGCTGATGCCGTCGTGATGGCCACAGGCGGGTGTGGGTTGGTCTTTGGTAAGTCCACCAACTCCGTGATCTGCACCGGCGGGGCAGCGTCGCGCTGCTATCAGGCCGGGGCATGGTATGGCAACGCCGAGATGATCCAAGTCCACCCGACCGCGATCCCCGGCGCAGACAAGTGCCGATTGATGTCCGAATCCGCCCGAGGCGAAGGCGGACGCGTTTGGGTGCCCGCCAAGAAGGGCGATACCAGAAAGCCCAGGGACATCCCCGAGAACGAACGCTACTACATCCTCGAAGAGCGATATCCCAAGTATGGCAACCTCGTGCCTCGCGATATCGCCACGCGTGAAATCTTCGATGTCTGTGTCAACGAAGGCATGGGGATCAACGGCACAAACCAGGTCTATCTCGACCTGACCCACATGGACCCCGACTACCTCACCGAAAAACTCGGAGGCATCCTCGACATCTACGAGAAGTTTGTCGGCGACGATCCCCGGTTCACGCCGATGCGGATTTTCCCCGCGGTGCACTACTCGATGGGCGGATTGTGGACGACTTATACCCCGGGCGAGTATCAGCCCGATTCGCCGATCTCGGGGTTCAAACCTGGCGATCCGATCCCGGTGGGCAACGAACCCGGGATGGGGATGGAGGTCGGGGCGCATAACAACGCGATGACCAACATCACCGGGTTGTACGCCTTTGGCGAGGTCAACTTCGCCTACCACGGCGCGACCAGACTCGGAGCCAACGCGTTGCTTAGCTGTATCTTCGATGGGCTCTGCAACGGCGTCTCGGTCGTCAACTTCGTCCGCGAGGGCGGGCATCAGCCCGTGTTCGAACTCGACCAAGCCGTCTTCGACGCAGCAACCAAGCAAGAGCAGGACAAGCACGACAAGCTGCTCGATTCGACAAGCTCGGGCACCGGCGATCGCAAGCTCAACCCGTACCAGATCGCCTTCGAGCTCGGCGAAGAGATGAACGCAGCGTCCACCGTCGTCAAGACCGGGCCAAGGCTCGAAAAATGCCTCTCCAAGCTCGACGAGCTCAAAGAGCGCTATTCCAAGGTCGAGCTCGGCGATGGTGCGATGTGGACGAATCAATCATTGAGCTTCACCCGCGCGGTCGGCGACATGATTATCATCGGCGAAGCGATCGCCAAGGCCGGGCTGCTCCGCGAAGAATCCCGAGGCAGCCACTACCGGACAGACTTCCCAGAGCGCAACGATGATAAGTTCTGGAAGGCTTCGGTTGCCAAGTTCAACAAAGATTCAGGCAAGAGCGACATCGAGTTTGTCGATGTCAAAGCAGGGCTCGTCAAGCTCCGCCCACGAGACTACGGCAAGACCGAATCGAACGCAGCACCCGCCCAGAAAGAACCCGTCGGCGCATCATAAGAGCAATGGTATTGCCTGTGAAGAACAGGATTGTAAAGGATACGACCAATGAGTGAAGCAGAAGCCTACGCCTACGACGCCGAGATGCGCAAAGCGAACCGAGCCAAAGCCGTCGCGGGGCGAAGTGTCATCTTCAAGATCAAAAGATGTGACGGGCCAAACAAACCATCCCGGTGGGAGTCGTTCAAAGTCCCCATCGAAGAGGGTGCCAATGTCATCTCCTCACTCAACTGGATCGCAGCCAACCCCGTCACCGTCGATGGCAAGAAGACCACGCCGGTCGTCTGGGAGTCGAGCTGTCTCGAAGAGGTCTGCGGCGCATGCACCATGCTCATCAACGGCAGGGTCCGCCAGTCGTGCTCGTGCCTGATCAATGAATACGCCCCGCGCGAAGGCGATGTGATGACCCTCGAACCGATGAGCAAGTTCCCGGTGATCCGCGATCTCTGGGTCGATCGCGCTCGCCTCTTCCACAACCTCACCCGTATCAAAGCATGGGTCCCGATCGACGGCACCTACAACATGGGCCCAGGCCCCAAGGAATCGCACGATCACCAGCAGATGCGCTACGCGCTCTCGGAGTGCATGAGCTGTGGGTGTTGTCTCGATGCGTGTCCGCAGTTCACCAAGCAAGAAGATGAGTCCAAGTGGGACAGCAGCTTCATCGGTGCCCATGCGATTTCCCAGGCGCGATACTTCAACGAGCACGACACGGGCAAGCAGCTCAAAGCCGATCGCATGGACGCCCTCTCGGGCGCAGGCGGGATCAACGACTGCGGCAATGCCCAGAACTGCGTCAAAGTCTGCCCCAAGGGCATCCCGCTCACCGAGAGCATCGGGGCCATCGGCCGCAGCGCAACGATCCACGCGATCAAGCAGTTCTTCCAAGGCAAGAAGTAGTCCAGCGATATGAACCAATGAAAAACGCGAGCTCGTTGGCTCGCGTTTTTTCATGATTTGGATTTATGCGTTGAGATCGAGCCTCTTTGGGCGAGACGGGAGCGAGCGCTGATAGGCGGGGTATCCGGTCTGATGTTCCTGTCGATCCTGCTTTGCATCTTCCTGATCGGCATCGGCGAGCGATCGAACCGCATCGAGGTGTTCAACTTCTTCGACTTGGGTGTTGTACTCATCTTTGATGAGTTTGCGTTTGTAGGTGGCCTTGAATGTTTCTTCCGCTTTGGCCTTCGACGAGGCGGCCGAGGATACGGGTGCGCCCGAAAGGCTTGATGCCAAGTTGTTTATCGCGCCAGTCATACTCAATATATCGGATACACCACGCACTTCTCGCCACCCGATGCGCAAGAAAAACACATTTTATTTGTGTTTTGGTTGGGTCTGTCGGGAATTTGGGTCGAATCTGGATCAGGTACCCATGACATTGACGCCGCAGTCGACATAGATATTTTCGCCCGTCACGCCGCTGGCGAGATCGGACGCGAGGTAGACAGCAGTTTTACCGACTTCGGAGCCATCCACATTCCGGCGCAGCGGGGCGACTTCTTGGATGGCGTCCTCGATGCGGTTGATGCCTCCGACCGCCGAGCTTGCCAGCGTGCGCAGGAACCCCCCTGAGATGGTATTGACACGAATATTGTGCTCACCGAGTTCGTAGGAGAGGTATCGGGTGGTGGTTTCGAGGCAGGCCTTGGCGACACCCATGATGTTATAGCCGGGGATGACTTTTTCCGAGCCGTAGTATGACATCGCCATGATCGAGCCTCCGCCGTGGGTCTTCATGATGTCCTGAGCGTGTCCTGCCATGGCGGAGAAGGAGTAGGCGGAGATGTCGATGGCTTCGAGGTAGGCTTTTCTCGGGGTTTTTGAGAAGTTTCCGATTTTGAGCCATTCGCGGTCGGCATAGGCGATGGAGTGGATCAGAAAGTCCATTCGTTGGTGGTCGCTGGCGTAGTCGGTGAAGAGTGCATCGATCGAGTCGTCGCAGCCTGCATCGCATTGGTAGAGTTTGGCATCGTCTTGGATTTTGGAAACGGCGCGTTCGGTTCTACGGGCGTTTTTTTCGCCTGGGATGTGGGCGTAGGCACACTGGGCCCCGTGTTCGGTGAGGGCCTTGGCGATGTGCCAAGCGTATGAACGATCATTGGCAACCCCAACGACAAGACCAACTTTGCCAGCCAACAGACTCATATGCAAACCTTTCAATCACGGAACCCGAATCTCTTGGAAGTATAGTAGGGCCAAACCCTCGGGTGGTGTACGATTGGGCATGGAACCGACGCAAACGCATGACCTCAACAGGCTGACGCTGACCCAGTTGGCCGACTTTCTCCGCCAATCAGGGCATCCCCGCAGGCTGATCCAACTCGCCTACGACGAAGACCTCGGCGATCCACCCCACGACTGGACCGGCGAGATGATGTTTGCCCCCGACGAGCAGAGCCGGGCAGTGATGCGGGCGCGGGAATCCGGGATCGTCTCGGGGATCGCGTTTCTGGGTGATCTCATGGAGGTATTCGATCCATCAGGTCAGATTCATTGGCAAGCCAAGGTGGACGACGGCGAGCGGATCGAGCCGGGGATGGTGCTGGCCGAGTTCTCAGGCAATGCCCGGGCGATCGTCGCCCTCGAACGCACCATGCTCAATCTCATCGCCCGGCTCAGCGGCATCGCCACTCGCACCGCCGAGTTCGTTTCAATGGTCCAAGGCACCAAGGCGAAGATCTGCGATACCCGCAAGACCACACCCGGGCTTCGGGCCTTCGAGAAGTACGCGGTACGGTGCGGCGGGGGGACGACCCATCGCATGGGGCTGTACGACGCGATATTGATCAAAGATAATCATCTCGCCCAAATCAATCTCGAAGACCTTGCAACCCGGATCGAGGGGGGGGCGTACATGACCCAAAGCAAAGGCGCCCGCGTGTGGTTCGTGCAGGTTGAGGTCGACACGCTCGAACAGCTCAGGCGGGTGCTTGAGATTCAGGCAGGCGTTGTGGATATCGTGCTGCTCGATAATATGACGCCGGCTCAGCTTGCCCAGGCGGTGCGTCTGCGCGATGAGCGGGGATCAAGTGTGTTGCTCGAAGCATCCGGCGGCGTATCGAACGAGACCTGCTGCGATATGGCGCAAAGTGGTGTTGATCGGATCAGCATCGGCGGGCTGACCCATCAAGCCCAGAGCCTCGACATCGGGCTCGATGCGATCTGAGTTCTGTGTGGTGCTCGGGGGTACGATGATTTCAAAGGGACGAGAAGATATTTCCAAGTGGGCATCGCGGATTGATACGGTGATTTCCAGGACTGATTCGTGCTGTGTCCGTCGGGTCGTGGTGGTGGAATCGACCCCGAGCACAATGGATGCAGCGGTTGCGATTGGTGAGTGTGGGTTGTTGGTGGTCGCATCGGAGCAAACCAATGGGCGCGGGCAACGCGGACGGGTGTGGCAAGATGTCAGCCGACGGACACTTCCTTGTACCTTTGTCGTCAATGCGACGGGAATCGACTCGGCGATGCTCAGTGCCATCGTCGGCTGCGCGGTTCATGAAACGATTCAATCCTTGGTGCCATCTTCGAGCACCGTGATGATCAAATGGCCCAACGACATCGTTGTTCGCGAGCACGCTGGGACCTATGAGCGTGATCGTAAGATCGCGGGGGTACTCATCGAGCAAAGGGGCGGGTGTGCGCATATTGGCATCGGGATCAACTGTGCACAAGGCGAGGCAGATTGGGGATCAGACATCAAAGAAAGCGCGATCTCGCTCTCTCAGATCGGCGCTCAAATCGCTCGGCTTGATCTGGTGTGTACCTTGGTCGAGCACCTGAGCCATTGGCTTGTTGCCCAAGACCGCGCGGCGATCCGGAGCTACTACCAAGCCCACGACGCGATGATCCACACCCGCCGATCATTCCAATACGATAACCGACGCTTTGATGGGGTGGTCGAGTGTCTTGATCCGCTTGAATGTATTGCTGTGCAAACCCAGACGGGCACGCATCGCCTGCCCATCGCCCAGACCCAACATCTCAGAGCAGACGCTTGATGTGCTTGCCGAGTTCGAGGGCTTCTTCCTGGGTCAGCGTGCCCGGGTTCCAGATCATCTGTAGCCCAGGCCCGTTCTTGATATCAGGCTTGCCCGCGACATTCTCGCCTCGGTCTTTGAACCGGGGGATGATGTGAAAGTGGACATGCTCGACGGCCTGCCCGGCATCGGCACCATTGTTCTGAAGGATGTTGACCGCGCGGGCACCAGTGACTTTTTTGATCGCCCGGGTGATCCGAGGCAGCACCCGCCCGACCGCAGCAGCGTGCTCGTCGGAGAGCTCGTCGATCGTGACGGCTGGTTCTTTGGGGATCACCAGAGCGTGCCCCTCAGAGAGTGGGCCGATATCGAGGATGGCGATGACGAAGTCGTCTTCGTAGATTTTGTGTGATTCGATCTCGCCTCGGATGATTTTGGAAAAGATGGAGTCTGTCATGCAAGGATCGTAGCGTTTGTCAGCGTTCGATGTGCCCGAGTGTCCGTGTTTTTCGTGTCGATCTTCTTCATGGAGAATCCGCCCATTTCGACTCGGTTTTGAGCGTACGATAGAGGGTATGCCCGCAGCCGAGTCCACCATCTTGATCCGCAAGCTCTCGCCTTTGTTGGTGAATCAGATCGCAGCCGGCGAGGTGATCGAGCGCCCGGCGTCGGTGCTCAAAGAGCTCGTCGAGAACTCGATTGATGCCGGGGCGAGCCGAATCACAGTCGAACTCGAGCAAGGCGGGATCGAGCGGATCAGTATCGCTGACGACGGGCACGGGATCGCGCCCGATCAGATGACTCTGGCGCTGACCCCGCACGCGACGAGCAAGATTCGTGAAGCTGAGGATTTGGATCGCATCGGCACGATGGGATTCCGAGGCGAAGCGTTGGCATCCATCGCCTCGATCGCGCGACTGAGTATCCGATCACGCACCGCCGACTTTGATGAAGGCAGGATCATCGAAGCCCAGGGCGAGACAGTGGGGGAGCCCAAGCCGATCGGATGCCCGGTGGGGACGACGATCGAAGTCAAAAATCTGTTCTTCAACACCCCCGCGAGGCGTAAGTTCCTGCGAACTTCAACGACTGAGCAGACGCGGTGCTTGGAGTGGCTGCGCGATCTGGCGATGGCCAATCCGGCGATCGGCGTGCGATGCGTCGGCGACGGCAAGGTCAAGCTCGACCTGCCGATCAATCAGACACCCCGCCAGCGCGTTGTGTCAATCTTGGGCAAGGAACTCGAAGAGCAACTCATCGAAGTCTCGGTCGATCGGTTCGACGATGCGCGGGGGATGCTGGTCTGGGGATTGGTTGGCTTGCCCGCGATCGCCCGCGCGACGAGCAAGGCCCAGCACATCTTCCTCAATGGCAGAACCATCCGCGATCGGACGATCCAGCATGCCATCCGCGAGGCCTACCGCGGATTGATCGAGCCGGGCAAGCACCCGACCGCCGTGTTGATGATCGAGATGTCGCCGACTGCGGTCGATGTCAATGTGCATCCTGCCAAGCTCGAAGTCCGGTTCCGCGATCAGTCCATGGTGCACCGCGCGATCTATCACGGCGTCAAGGACGCGCTGGGACGAGCCGATGTCACACCCACCCTCTTGCAACGCCTGCCCGGCGCAGGGTTTGACAGCAGCAGCGCGATCATGCCCAGTGCATCTCCCGAGCAGATCAGCCGCCAGCTCGATCATCAGGTCGAGAAACTCGTCGAATACCTCGAAGCCAAACCCAGATCATCCGATGGACCAAGCCCGATCAGGCAAGAACTCAAAGAGGTCTTGGCCCAGTCGCCGATCCCCATGCCGACACCTTCGTTTGCGCCATCGACTCCGCTGCCGACGGTTCAGCGGGTGGACAAGGTGCTGCAAGTCCATTCGAGCTACCTGATCTCCCAAGACGAGCACGGCGTACTCATCATCGACCAGCACGCACTCCACGAGCGGGTGATGTTCAACAAACTCCTCGCCCGCGTCACCGGCAACGGCTCACTCGAACAGCAAGCCTTGCTGATGCCCATCGTGCTCGATGTGCCCAGCTCGGTGATCGATCGGTTCGACGAGCTCGAATCCCTGCTCGAACGCATCGGCGTGCAGGCTGCCCCGATGGGACCCAGATCCGTCGGGATTCACGCGGTGCCGAGCTTCTTGCATTCGCGCAATGTCGAAGCCGAGCCGTTCTTGGCGGAGTTGTTCGAGCAGATCGACCAGGGCGGGTTCGTGCCCAGTTCCGAGGAGGCCTTGCACGAGGTGCTCGATATGATGGCGTGCAAAGCCGCGATCAAGGCTGGCGATGTGCTCAATGATGACGAACTCAACGCGATCATGCAACTGCGGAGTGAGACCGAACGCTCCGCTTCATGCCCCCACGGACGCCCGACCACCGTCCGCCTGACCATCGAAGAGCTCGAAAAGCTTTTCGATCGAAGATGATGCATTCAGAATAGAAGATCATCAAAGAAATCAGTATCCAATTTTTTCACTGTGTATCGGGCTTCTTCTGAGACGCCGACGCCATAGTCGATCATAAGATCCGCAAGCTCGTCGCCATCAATCAAGCGTACGGATACTGTGGCTTGTGTTGCCGCTCTTCTTGCTCCACTCGTAAATACACCACTTGTGATGAATACTCCCTTTGTGGCCCGCTTTCTCATGAGGCTGCCTACAAATTTGTCGATTTCGCCGGGGCCTACACTGTTCGTTGGGTCCCATTTTTTGGCCTGTACATAGATCATGTCTAAGCCTAAACGATCTTCCTGGATTACGCCGTCGATTCCATCATCGCCGCTGAGTTGGGTGACAGTCGCATAGCCACTATGCCCGCCACCATAGCCCATCGCTACAAGCACTCGAACGACAAGGTGCTCAAAAAACTGCGGGGTGTTATTGCGAATTCGATCGAGTAAATCGTCCGAGAGAGCCCCTTTTATCTCGTTGAATGCAGATTCAAGACGCTCGGAAGGTGTTGCTTCATCGATCTCAGTGGCGGATACTTGATTCTTGGGTTTCTCTTTCGATTTTTTGTACCGAAACTCGACGAATTCCTCGAACTGTTCGAGGTATTTTATTGTTATGTCTGGCGGGTTCTCAGTGAGCACTTTGCGTCCGCGATCTGTGATCTGAAAATGCTCAGTCCATAACCCTCTTCTCGGTCAATCTCCTACACCTTTATCGCGTACGCTGCGACCTTCAACGCGGCTTCGGCGAACAGGGTGGACTGCTTGCGGCTCCGCAGCGACGACCCGCTAATCCGCTTGATCGCGCTGTTCACACT